>NZ_JAIRBR010000032.1:0-84583 GCF_020361265.1 Nocardia sp. JCM 34519.1 | reverse complement strand
CTGACCCAGGCGGCGTTGGAGGGCAAGCTGGATCCGGTGATCGGCCGTTCGAAGGAGATCGAGCGGGTCATGCAGGTTCTCTCCCGCCGCACCAAGAACAATCCGGTGTTGATCGGTGAACCGGGTGTGGGTAAGACCGCGGTGGTGGAGGGCCTGGCGCAGCGGATCGTCAACGGTGAGGTGCCGGAGACGTTGAAGGATAAGCAGCTCTACACCCTGGATTTGGGTTCGCTGGTGGCGGGTAGCCGGTATCGCGGTGATTTCGAGGAGCGGTTGAAGAAGGTCCTCAAGGAGATCAACACTCGCGGTGACATCATTTTGTTCATCGACGAGCTGCACACCCTGGTGGGTGCGGGCGCGGCCGAAGGCGCGATCGACGCGGCCTCGATCCTGAAGCCGAAACTGGCGCGCGGTGAGTTGCAGACCATCGGCGCGACCACGCTGGATGAGTACCGCAAGTACATCGAGAAGGACGCCGCGTTGGAGCGGCGGTTCCAGCCGGTGCAGGTCGGCGAGCCGACGGTGGAGCACACGATCAACATCCTCAAGGGTCTGCGGGACCGGTATGAGGCCCATCACCGGGTGTCGATCACCGATGGCGCGCTGGTCGCGGCGGCGACGTTGGCCGACCGGTATATCAATGACCGGTTCTTGCCGGATAAGGCGATCGATTTGATCGATGAGGCGGGGGCGCGGATGCGGATCCGTCGGATGACCGCGCCGCCGGACCTGCGGGAGTTCGATGACAAGATCGCTGAGGCGCGCCGGGAGAAGGAGTCGGCGATCGATGCGCAGGACTTCGAGAAGGCCGCCCGGTTGCGGGATAAGGAAAAGCAGCTCGTCGCCAAGCGGGCCGAACGCGAGAAGCAGTGGCGTTCGGGGGATCTGGATGTGGTCGCCGAGGTCGATGACGAGCAGATCGCCGAGGTGCTGGCGAACTGGACCGGGATCCCGGTGTTCAAGCTGACCGAGGAGGAAACCACCCGGCTGCTGCGGATGGAGGATGAGCTGCACAAGCGGATCATCGGCCAGGAGGATGCGGTCAAGGCCGTGTCGAAGGCGATCCGCCGCACCCGCGCGGGGTTGAAGGACCCGAAGCGGCCGTCGGGGTCGTTCATCTTCGCCGGCCCCTCCGGTGTCGGGAAGACCGAGCTGTCCAAGGCTTTGGCGAACTTCTTGTTCGGTGATGACGACGCGTTGATCCAGATCGATATGGGTGAGTTCCACGACCGGTTCACCGCCTCCCGCCTGTTCGGCGCCCCGCCCGGGTATGTCGGGTATGAGGAGGGTGGTCAGCTCACCGAGAAGGTGCGGCGCAAGCCGTTCTCGGTGGTGTTGTTCGACGAGATCGAGAAGGCGCATCAGGAGATCTACAACACCCTGCTGCAGGTGTTGGAGGATGGCCGGTTGACCGATGGTCAGGGCCGGACGGTGGACTTCAAGAACACGGTGCTGATCTTCACCTCGAACCTGGGCACCTCCGATATCTCCAAGGCGGTCGGGTTGGGGTTCACCCAGTCCAACAACGAGGGCTCCAACTACGAGCGGATGAAGCTGAAGGTCAACGACGAGCTGAAGAAACACTTCCGGCCCGAGTTCCTCAACCGCATCGACGACGTGATCGTGTTCCACCAGCTCACCAACGACCAAATCGTCGAGATGGTGGATTTGATGATCGGCCGCGTCGCCACCCAGCTCAAGAACAAGGACATGGCGATCGAGCTCACCCCCAACGCCAAGAACCTGCTCGCCAAACGCGGTTTCGACCCCGTCCTCGGCGCCCGGCCACTGCGGCGCACCATCCAACGCGAGATCGAAGACCAACTCTCCGAAAAGATCCTCTTCGGCGAAATCGGCGCAGGCCAAACCATCACCGTCGACGTCGAAGGCTGGAACGGCGAGGCGGATCCGGACCTCATCGATGCGGCGAGATTGATATTCGGACCCAAAAGCCGGGAGACTTCGCTGACCTGATTCGAACGGAAATAAGCCGCGCAATACGGCCACGTATTGCGCGGCAAAGTCGTGTTCCGGAATTCGTACCGCCCGCAATAAATCTTGATGTTCCCCGTTATCCGGAGGCGCGCAACCATTGACGCTAGTAGGTTAAAAAACATATAGTAACTAAACCGTTAAACCAATACACAGACGCTGGAGGTGTCTGGATTGAGTTCATTCAAGGAGACTTACGAGTCGCTGAACCTGGAACCGAAGCCGATCCGTCCGCACATCCTCGCGGCCGCCACGGTGGCCTTCGGCGAGGACTACTATGCCGGACGTCGGGAGACCATCAATCTCTCCGGCTTCGTTCAGCTGAACAAGTGGCCCATGCCGGGATTCGAACATCGTGTCGACGAAAAGGGATACGCGGAATTCGAAACCGAATTGATCTCGGCTCCCGAGGTCGGCATCAAGGGCTTCAGTTACGAGTTGAACGACCGCATCCAGGTGCTGTCCAATCCGTATCTGCCCAACACCGGTCACGTACGCCAGATCACGCCCGGCAAGAACTTCCCCGCGGAGTTCAACATTCGCCGGTTCGGCATCCTGGAGTCGAGCACGCTGCGGCTGGCGCACCGCAACGTCATCGACATCAACGGCGTCGTCGACCATATTCCGCCCTTCAAGAAGCCGCTGACCGGCCCGTACCTGGGTAAGCCGCGCGGTGACGGGCCGTTCGACGTGATCGTCGGCCCGAACGTCGTGCGCGGTACCACACTGCCCGAGGCGTGGTACCCGGCCAACGACGACAACGAGCCGGTCGGCATCACCCCGAGCATGTTCTTCATGCCGAGCGCCGGACCGTGCATCTCCATGCTCGTCGATCCGTCGATGATCATGCAGGTCTCGTTGGAGGGCCGGGCCAAACTCGAGGTGGGCGGCAAGGAGGTATTCGTCGACCTGGCCGGCGATTACAAGCGGGCCGCCGGCACCGAAATCCTGCTGTTCGGACCGGAGAAGCACGACGAGGGCAACGGTGTGCTGGCCCAGATCTCGCGCATCGCGGTATCGGGTCACTGCGCCGAACTCGGCGGCCGGGTCATGCTGCGGGTGAGCTTCCCGCGGCCGTCCGGCGGCACGCTCGGTGAGGGCACCGAGGACAGCCTCAGCCGCGTTCGCTTCCCCAGCGAACTGCATATCGACACCGAGTTCGAGCTGGTGACCCCCGAGGCGACCCTCTACGCGACCAACCCGGTGCATGTATTCGGCAAGCTGGGCAGCATGGAGGCCACCGGAACCGAACTCCAGATGAACGGCGCCGACGCCGCGCTGGTCACCACCAAGGACGAGGTCAGGGCCCGGTTGACCGGTATCAACCTGGTCATGCGGGACGCGTTCGTCGGCGAGCACGCGGCCGTCAACGTCTAAGGGCGCTCATCGGGTGGTCCGCGCTTGACGCGGGCCACCCGATTGAGTTTCCTTGAAATATCCATAGCGATACGGCGTGCGCGTCGGTCCGCGGGCGGTGGCGCCGCGAACGCCGCACATCCAACACCCGGGAGGGCGTCGATGGATCAGCTGGTACTTCTCATGCATCAGGTGATGCTCGCCGACCGACCGCGTATAGCCGCCTACGATCGGGCCCTGGCCCGATCCGTCCGGCCGGGCTCGATCGTCGCCGACGTCGGCGCGGGCACCTTGGCGTTATCCCTGCTCGCGCTGAAACACGGTGCCGCACACGTGTATTCGATCGAGGCCGATCCGGAGATGGCGGCGCTGGCCGAGCGCGTCATCGCCGACAACGAGCTGAAGGAACAGATAACCCTGATCCAGGGCGACGCGCGGGCGGTTCGCCTGCCACGGCAGGCCGATGTCATCGTCTCGGAGATGATGGGCAACCTCGGCCCGGAAGAAAATATGATGCGGGTGCTCGACAGCGTGGCCCGCAAGAATCTGCGGCCGGGCGGCCAGGTGATTCCGCGCCGGTTGACCACAACGCTGGCCGCCATCGAATTCGACGACGAGGGGTGGGGCATCTGGGGCAGCGATTTCCACGGCTACCGGCTCGACGCCGTGCAGGATTTCGCCGAACCGCGCGCTCAGCTGCACTTCTTCCAACGCCTGCCGCGACTGCTGAGCGCACCGACGCCGATGGTGGACCGGCTGTCGCTGGCCATCACCCGACCGGGAAATCTGCACGCGATCATGGGCTATTTCACCGCCGATCTCACCGACGACATCTCGCTGTCGAATTACCCCTCCTATCCGGGATGCAATTGGGCGGTGTGGATTTGGCCGCTGCGGCATACCGCGGTGCGCGCCGGTGACGATGTGCGGATCGCCGTGCACCGGCCGTCGGGCGCAGCCAGATCGAGGGTGGTCACCGAATGGCGGCTCGACTGTGCGGTGGCGACAAGGGAATCGAGGGCGTGATGCCGTACTCCGTCGGGACCGTCCGCGATATTTCGGTGCACGCGCTGAAATTGTGCGGCCTCACCTGGTCTGGCGATCTCCTGTGGTTCTCCGAGGGCGTGCTGAACCAGATCATCGCGGTCGATCCGGCCAGCGGCGCGGTACAACATCAGATCCCCTGCGAGCGGATCCGATCGGATCTGACCACGCTCGGCGGGCAGCTGGTACAGGTCGCGGGCGAGGACCACGCGCTGCGGGTAATCGATCCGGCGACCGGTGACACGGTCACCGAATTGCCGAATCCCCGTCCGGGCGCGGTACTTTCGGGTCTGGAGGCGACCAAGCACGGGGTGTGGCTCGGCTATGCGGATCGCCGGTCGATCGATCTGCGCACCACCGACGGATTGCGCCTGGTCGACGCGATCCCGGTGCGGGTCGCGCCCGCGGGTGTCACCGTTTCCGATAATTATCTGGTCTATGCCGACTATCGCGGAGGCATGATCAATCTGGTCGACCTGGCGAGCAGACGCGAGGTCGCCTCCTACGATGTCGCGGGCAATCCGACCGGGCTCACCTGGGACGGGAGCCGGATCTGGTACTGCGATCACACCACGCTGCAACTGCGGGCGATCGCGGTGCCCGGCGTCAGCAGTTGAGCTCGTTCACGAGATCGAGCGGCAACAGCGGTTCCCGCAACAGCGACAGATAACGTTCGGCGACTTGATCATCCGGTCCGGCGGCCAGCCACGCGCCGACCAGTCGCGCACCCTCGATATAGGTGACCGCGTATGCGCGCCACAGCGGATCGGTCAGGAAACTCACCATATGCTCGGCTCGATCGCGGGGGAGCAGCAGCCAGTGCTCGAGATAGTCGGTGACCTCGTCGATATCCGCCCCGCGGTCGTGCAGCATGATCAGCGCGTCCTGACGCGCGGGTAGCAGCCGCCTGATCAGGGGCATGATCCGCTCGGTCAGCTCGCCCTCGTGGTAGATCCCTTCGGCCGCAAGAATTTTCGCCGTCCAGTCGCCCCAGCCCCGACCCAGTACGGCGGTGAGCGCGAGTTCGGCGGCGCCCTCGGAGATCAGGCACTGCGGCGTATTCACCAGGGAGATCAGCTGTTCGGCGTGTCCGCGCTCGCGTACCAGACCGGCCTCCTTGACGCAGTGGTCGGTGTGATGGCCGGGATAGGCCTCATGGGTCACGAGGGTCGGCAGGGCGCCGATGGCGCGGCCCGCACCGTCGTTCAGCGCGACCTTCGAGTGGAAATCGCCGAGGTACCGGTTGAACGCATTCCACGGTTTCCCGTGCACCACTTCGTAATCGACGCGTTCCCCGGCGGGTAGGCCGAACATCGGGCGGGCGAGCAGACGCAACTCGTCGGAGACCGCCTGGACCGCGCGCCGCATGCGGGCCGGGGGAATGGTGTTGCGCGCGTAGTACGCGTCGAGTCGCGCCGCGAGCCCACCGCTGCCCGGCAGTAGCTCGGCGATCGAATCATGAACGGCCGCATATTCTTCCGGATCGCCGAGGGTGATCTCGACCTGGAAGTAGCGGTGAACCTCCTGCAGGAAGGGCGTTTTCGCGCCCGCCAGCCGAGCCGCGGCGCACTCCAGGGCCGTGAGCTGCGCGCACAGGAACCGCTGGCGTGCGGCCGCCAGCCCCGAATCGGGTAGCTCGGCGCGCAATCCGGCCGCCTGCGCGGCCAGTTCGCGCGGATCGGCGGCGGGCTCCCCGTCCACCTGACGCGTCAGCCGGATATCGCCGAACCAGCTGTCCACGAATCCGTCGACGAGTTTGCCGAGGCGCAGGCCGAGCAGCAGATAGTCGCGGACGATCGGCTCGTAACTCATTCGGCCGGGTCGAGCCAGAGGTTGGACAGATCGAACCAGCGATCGATGGTCGGCATCGCGATGGCGTTGCGCACCCGGGCGCCGCGCAGGTGCGGAATGGTCGGCGCGTGCACCAGGATCGGCACGATGGCCGCGTCCCGCATCACCTGCTGATCCACCGCGTGCCATGCCGCGTGCGCGCGTGCGGGATCGGTGGCGGAGAGGGCCTCGTCGATCATCCGGTCCACGGCGGGATTGCTATAGCAGCCGTAATTGCCGGTGCCGCGCACCTCATTGGTCTGGAACATCGGTTGCAGGAAGGCGCGGCCATTGTTGCCGAACCAATCCGGCGTCCACGCGGGCGCCGAAATATCCCAGGCGCCCGCGTGGGCATTGGCCGGATCGCGCAGGAACGGATAGTAGTGGGCGTGACCCATCGCGATGAGCCGCAGCGTGATCCCGATTTTCGCGAGATCGATCGCAAGCGACTGGGCGACTTCGGGATTCGCGTCCACATCCCGGTGCACCATCGTCAAGGTCAGCCCGACCGGGTAGCCCGCCTCGGCGAGGAGCGTGCGAGCCAATTCGGGATCGCCTCGATCGTCCGGTGTCGCGTACAGGTCGAAATCCTCGTAGCCGTAATTTCCGGGCGGGATCGCCGAACGGGCCGGCCACATCACCGTGCCGACACTCAATTCGTCGAAGATGGCGACCATCGCCCTCTTGTCGACCGCGTACGAGATCGCCTGGCGCACTTCGCGTTTACCCATGGCGCCGGCGGCGTTGGGGCTGACCGTATTGAATACGAGGTACGGGTTCAGCGCGTAGCCGAGGTTGTTGCCCGGGTCGGCCGGGCTGACATCGTAGGGTTCGGTGACCGGGGATGCCCAGGAAAGATCGGCCGCCCCGGAGTTGATCACGGCACCGACCTGCTCGGGTGTCGCCAGCTCCATGGTGATCTCGACGCCGTCGATGTATTGGTGGCGGACCGGATCCGTCTCCTGTCGCCACGACGGATTGCGCGTCATGCGCAATTCCTTGCCGTGGACGTAGTGGCTGAGCCGGTAGGGTCCGAGCGAGCGGATGTTGCGCCGGAATTGGGGGCTGTCCGGGATGAATTCGTCGTATTCGGCCGGTGCGGGGGAGGCGAACATCATCGACAGGATATGAATGAAATCGAGGGCGGGCCTGGTCAATTCGAAGACCAGGGTGTGCTCGTCCACCGCGGTGATGCCGGGTATGTCGCGGGAATTCTGGAAGCGCGCGAGTTCGGCGGCGCTCGGATCGTGGGATACCGCGGCGGCGTAGTCGTCGCAGTATTCGGCCATGCCTTTGATGGTGCTGGTGTAGTAGTGGATCGCCCCGGCCCGCAGCACCGGATTGCACATCCGCTTGAAGCCGCGCACGAAATCCGCCGCCGTCACCGGGCGCTCCGGGGTGGTGTCCCAGTTGACATCGCGGCGTAGCCGGATGGTGTATGTCAGCTGGTCGCGGCTCAGCCCGCCGTTGGCGACGGTGGGAATCTCGAGTGCGACATCGGGTACCGGCGTCACCTGCGTCCAGTCGTGCAGGCGGGCCACCGGCCGATAGGTGAACAGCTGCCGCGTGTACAGCCGGATGATCTGGCCGGAGAGCATGTAATAGGAACTCGCCGGATCGACGTGATCCATACTGCCCGGACCGAACAGTCGCAGGATGCCGCCGTATCGGGGTCGATCACCGCTCATTGCTCCGACCTCCATTTTCTCGTTGCTCTATGTCACTATATGTAATGTAAGTAGTATTTGTCCCGGAAAGCGGAGGGTGACGGTGCGGAAGATGATGCGTGAGCCGGCGAGTTCGGCTGATCGCCGGAGGCCGCGCCGCGGCGGCACGTTCACCATGGTCGGGGGCGGCGACGTCGACCATCTCGATCCCGCGCTGGCGTATCACACGGCGACCCGCGGCATCGTCCGCGCCTACACCCGGCAACTCGTCGGATATGTCGCGAGCCGGAATCGGGAGGAGGCGGGCAAACTCGTCGCCGACCTCGCGACCGAGGTTCCGACGGTGGCCAACGGCCGGATCCGCGCGGGCGGCACCGAGTACCGGTTCACCCTGCGCGAGGGCCTGCGCTGGTGGACGTCGTCGGGCGTGCGCGCGCTGACGGCGAACGATGTGGTCCGGGGTATCAAGCGCCTGGCCCATCCGCTCGCGAGCAGTCCCGGGCTGGCCTACTACCTCGACACGATTCAGGGAATGAGCGAATTCCGCGATCGGCTCGCGGCCGCGCCACCGGCGGCCGTCGCCGAGCTGCTCGACCGGTCCGAGGTGAGTGGTGTTCGCGCACAAGGGGATTCGGAAATTCTCTTTACCACCCGATATCCGGCCGCCGATTTCCTCAACATGCTGGCACTGCCGTTCGCCACTCCGGCGCCGCCGGAGTACCTGCCTTTCGTGCCGGGCAGCAGGGAGTTCGAGGGCGTGCTCGCCTCGAACGGGCCCTATCGGGTCGTGCGGCACCTTCCCGGTGATTCGATTGTGCTGGAACGGAATTCGGCATGGGATCCGGCATCGGACGAGCTGCGCTCGGCCTATGTCGACCGGATCGTGGTCCGGCAAGGGCTTTCCGAGCGAGGAGCGCACGATCTTGTCGCGGCCGGCGAGGCGGATATGCTGTGGGATATCCAACCGCTCACCGAAGAGCTGCCGAAGCTGCTCGAAACCGGCGATTCGCGGCTGGAGGTATATCCCGCCGGACTGTTGAGCCCCTATATCGTCGTCAATTTCGCGAGTCCGGCCGTGGCGGACCGGGACGTCCGGATCGCCCTGCACTACGCGGTGGACAAGGCCGCGGTGTCGCGGGTGTGGGGTGGTCCGCGGCTGAACGATATCGCCGACCAGATTCTGCCCCCGCTGTGCACGGCGCACCGGGAGTTCCATCCCTACGGCACCGCGGGCGGTCGCGGCGATCCGGACAAGGCCCGGAAGCTGCTGGCACGGGCGGGTTATCCGGATGGGCTCACGCTGCGGCTGCTCTTCCGCGATCGCGATATCCATCCGGAGACCGCGGCGGTGGTCAAGGCCGCGCTGGCCCGAGCGGGCATCCGGGTCGAGCTGGTGGGCGTGTCGATCAACGAGCTCTTCTCGGAGTATTTCAGCCCGGCCGGGCAGCACCGCTGGGATATCGCGCTGACCGGCTGGGAGCCGGACTGGTATGGCAACAACGCCAGAACATATCTGCAAGCGCTGTTCGACAGCAGGGGTGTGCGCGAGAACGGCGACTGGGGTTCGAATTTCGGCCACTACCACAGCGCGAAGGTGAACGACCTGCTGGCGGCGGCGCTGACGGCGGACGAGACGCGGGCCGCGGCGCTGTTCCGCGAGGTGGAGGCCGAGGTGCTGGGGGACGGCGCGGTGGTGCCGATCCTCTTCGCGCACCAATACTGGTTCCATGCCGAGCGGGTGCGGAATTGGCTTCCGTATCCGGTACTCAACGGGGATCTGACCAATCTGTGGTTGACCGACGAGTGACGCCGCGCCGGCGCCGTCCACCTCACCCGGCGTATCGCGAAACCTTCTGCCGCACAACGCGATGCATTCCGCGAGCAGAATGCTACTGTCTCATATAACCAGGTGATCATTGTGGGGAGGCCGCTGTGACGATTCAGGACACCGAATACGACGTGGTTGTCGTCGGTGGCGGCGCGGCGGGATTGGGCGGTGCCCTGATGCTGGCCAGAGCGCGGTATTCGGTAGCGGTCGTGGACAGCGGAGAACCGCGGAACGCGCCCGCCGCGCATATGCACGGGTACCTCACCCGGGATGGCATGGCACCGGGGGAGTTCCTGGCGGTCGGTCACGCCGAAGTGCGGGGGTACGGCGTCGAATTCGTCACCGGTGCGGCGACGGCGGTGACTGTCTCGGACGGGATCGTGCGCGTCGAGCTGGCCGACGGCCGCACGATTCGCGGTCGCCGCGCACTCGTCGCGACCGGACTCACCGACGAGCTGCCGGAACTGCCCGGACTCGCCGAACGGTGGGGCCGTGACGTGCTGCACTGTCCGTTCTGCCACGGCTGGGAGATCCGCGATCAGGTCATCGGCGTGCTGTCCACCACCCCGATGGCGCTGCATCAGGCCATGTTGTTCCGGCAGTGGTCGGCGAAACTGCGGTTCCTCCAGCACACCGGGCCCGCGCTGACCGAGGCCGAGACGGCGGAGTTGGCCGCCCGCGATATCGAGATCATCGCGGGCGAGGTGACGTCCGTGCAGGTCACCGACGATCGCCTGACCGGTGTGCAGCTGCGCGGTGGCGCGGTGATCGAAATGGAAGCGCTGGTCATCGGTCCACGCTTCACCGCGCACGGCGACCTGCTCGCTTCGGCCGGGCTCACGCCCTCCCCGCACCCGAGCGGAATCGGTGACTACATCGCCGCCGACCCCACGGGTCGCACCGAGGCGCCGGGTGTCTGGGTGGCGGGCAATGTCGCCGATCCGGCCAAGCAGCTGCTCGGCGCGGCGGCGATGGGTGCGGAGACCGCGGTCGCGATGATCGCCGACCTCATCGAGGAAGATGTGCGCACCGCGGTCGCCGCCCGATCGTAGGCGCCCCTAGGGCTTTCGGCACACGATGAGGTAATAGCCGATCTTTTCGCGGCAGAGTTCGAACATGGTCGTCATACCGGATGTGAAGGCGTCGATGCGCTCCAGCCCGTAGGCGGCGATCAGATCGTCGCGTTGGTCCGCGAGTCTTTTCAGGAATTCGTCATAGAACCTGCGCACCTGATCGGTGCAGTCGCGCTCCTCCAACACCTGGAATCCGGCCGAGATCGCCGGTGCCACAGCGGCTTCCATGCTGGTCGGCGGGTCGGTGACGGTATTCGCGCGCAGAATCTCCGCCTGCTCCGGGCTGACCGGCGCGATCAGTGGATATTCCGAGTAGGCGAATCGGCTACCCGGTCGCAGCACCCGGAATATCTCGGCACACCATTTCCGCTTATCGGCGGCATTTGGCAGTGAATCGAAGGCGATCGCGGCATCGAATTCACCGTTCGGGAACGGTAGTGCGGCGGCGTCCGCTTTGACGATCGAAATCTTGTCGGACAAACCCGAGGCGGCGACATTCGCGGCCGCCGCCGCGACCTCCCACTCGCTGACCGTGACGCCGGTGACCGAGATATCGAGGCGACGGGTGAGGCCGATCGCGGGTTCGGCGACGCCGCAGCCGACATCGAGGAGACGCTGTCCCGGATCCAGCGCGATCCGCTCGGCGATCATCCAGGTCAGCCTGGTCATGGCGACGAGAAAGGGTGTCTGGTCGCGATCGTCGTCCCAGTACCCGAGGTGCAGATTGCCGCCGACGAGCCGCTCGAGCTCACCGACGTTGTCATAGTACTCGGCGACTTCGTCGGTCATCTCGAGCCTCCCAGAAATCAGGATATAAATTTGTAGTGAGTTTAACCGACGGGGCGACTCTTTCGAGGCTGTTCCGAGGATCCCTCCTCGGCGGCACGTTTGATCGCGGTCAGGCGGCGTTCCCAGCGGCCGGCCAGTTCGGCCAGCCAGCGAGCGGATTCGTTCAGTGGGTCCGGGCTGACCCGGTAAAGCACCTCACGCCCCGCTCGCTTACCGGTGACCAGGCCCGCATCCTCCAAGACGGTCAGATGTTTGACCACCGCCTGCCGCGAAACCGGCAGGCGGCCGGCGAGTGTGGTCGCGCTGGCCGTTCCCGCCTCGGCCAGGTTGTCGAGCAGCAGGCGCCGGGTCGGATCGGCGAGCGCGACGAGTACTGCGCCGATGGTGGACTGGTCGGTGATCACGCCGAACTACTCGGCGCTGGCTTTGAGCACGCCGAGCTGCATTTTCCAGCCGTCGACATTGCCGTCGAAGGCCTTGGTGCGGTCCTCGTCGGACATGTTGAGTGCGGCGAAGCCGCTCTCGGTCACCCGCAGCCGGGTGCCGCCGTCTCGCTCGGCCAGCCGGAACTCCACCAGCGTCGAATTGCCCTCGCCCGGCAGCGCGCCGGGGAAGGAGGACGCCCACCGGTAGGAGATGTAGTGCGGCGGCTCCATCGCCTCCACCCGGACCGGGAAACGTCCGTACTTGGGGTCCTCGATGATCTCGAAATCACCTTCACGCCAACGGTTCTGACCGGATCGGTCGCCGTCGCCGACCCACCAGCCGGGGTCGGTCACCAGCTCCCACACCCGCGCGACGGATGCGTCGATATCCACTTCGTGCTCGATCTTGTCGGCTGCGCTCACCGGATTTCTCCTCTCCGAACTACCTGACACTGTGCGATCAGAATGCGCGCTTCGCGCCCAAAGTGCAACCCTAGGGTTGCACGTGTTCACTGCCTGCCGAGTGCCGCGTCGAGCTCGACGGCGCGCAGGCGGCGCGCGGGGAAGTCGCAATACCAGAGGTAGCGGCCGTCCCAGGTGAGTCCGGTCGGGCGGCCGGGAACGCGGAAAGCACCAACGGGCGCACCGGTTTTCGCGTCTATCGCGCGTAACGTCGCGTCGTCGAAATCGCCGTGGATGACCATGCCGTCGGCATAGGTGAGGCCGGACGGGGAGGCGCCGCCGGTCGGGTATTCGCGTTCGATCTCCATGGTTTCGTAGTCGCGCAGCTGCACCACGGTCGGTCCGCGCAGGCACATCCACAGCCCGTCCGGCCCGAATTCGACGCCGGTGAGCCGCCCGCTCGGCGGGCGCACCGGCAGCTCGCCCTCGGCTTCGCCGGTTTCGGGGTCGATGAGCAGCAGGCGTTTCGGATGCCCGCCGACCTGGAGCAGCCGATTGCCGTCCCAGGTGAGATCCGCACGCACGCGAGCGCAGCTCAGCGTTCGGGTCACCGCGCCGTTGGCCGGATCGATGGCGAAGATGCGCCGCGCGTTCTGATCGGAGTGCCATAACCGCGAACCGTCCCAGGTGAGTCCGCACAGGTAATCGGCCGGTGCGGGAAGGGTTTTGACGCTCGGTACGATATCGCTGAGGGTCATCTCGGCCTCCCTTTTCTGGTCAGTACGGGGCGAGCCACAGGGTGGCCAGGTCGATCGTGTGGCCGAGGGTGGGGAGTACGGCGGCGTAGCTGATTCGGTGGGCGGCCAGTTCTCGCGTGGTGGGGACCTCGAACAGGATCGGCACGATGGGCGCGTCGGCGAGCGCGACACGCTCCGCCTTGCGCCAGGCCGCGGCGGCCGATTCGTATCGCTCGGCGGTCAGTGCCTGTTCGATCAACGCGTCCACTTCGGGATTGTGGTAGCCGCCGTAGTTGGCGCTCGCGCCGGAACCGAACAGCGGCTGCACGAAGACCCGGCCGTTGTGCTGCGGCCAGGTCGGGGCCCACGCGGCGAGCGCGATATCCCAATCCGTGCTCCGCGCAGGATCTTTCAGCAGTTCGAGGTGGGCCGATTCCGGCAATTCGATGGACCGCACCGTGATCGCGGCCGCGGCCAGGCTAGCGGTGTAGCACCGCGCGATCGCTCGGGCGCGCTCGGTTGCCGGGTGGATCGCGGTGAGGGTCAAGCCGTTCGGATAGCCCGCGGCGGCGAGCATTGCCGCGCATCTGGCCGGATCGCCGCGATTGCCCTGTGTCGCATAAGGATCGAGATCCTGATGGCCGTCGTTGCGCGGCGGGATGGCCGAGCCCGCGATGCGGATCGCGGAGCCGTCGCCGGCGACCGCCCTGGCGATGGCCGACTTGTCTATCGCATACGAGATCGCCTGGCGCACGGTCACTTCGCGCAGCGCATCGGCTCCTCGCGTGTTGAAGACGAGGTAGGGATCGAGTGCGAATCCGAGATCGTGGTCCAAAGGTGTTGCGGGATCGTCGATCCGGACCCCCCATGCCAGATCCGTCCGGTCCGTTCGGATCCGGTCCGCCACGGCACCGGCCGGGACCGATTCCGCGACGACCTCCACTGCATCGAGATATTGCACCCGGATCGGGTCGGTTTCCCGGCGCCACACCGGGTTGCGGACCAGGCGCAATTCCCGCCCTGGATCGAAGGCAACCGGACGATACGGCCCGGTGGACCGGATGTTGCGGCACAGTTCGAGGCTTCCCGGCAGGAACTCGTCGTATTCGATCGGCGCGGGCGAGGCGCAGGACAACGCCAGCATATCGATGAAATCCAGTGCGGGCCTGCGCAGTTCGAATACCAGAGTCCGGTCGTCGAGTACCAGCAGACCCGGAATGTCATGGGAGTTCTGGTATTCGGACAGGGCGCGTGCGGTCGGTTCGGCGCTGGCGAACGCGGCGGCGTAACCGCGGCAGAACTCGGCCATCCCCCTGATGGTGTCGGTGAAATAGGTCAGCAGGGTGGACCGGCGCAGTGGGTTGCCGAGCCGCTTGAAGCCGCGGACCACATCGTGGGTGGTGACGGGGCGCGCGGGGGTGCTGTCCCAGTAAACATCTGGCCGCAGGTGCACAACGTAACTCGTATAGCTCGCGCCCATTCCGGCGTTGTAGATCGACGGGATCTCGGTCGCCAGATCGGGCGTCGGCACGACGGCCTGCCAGTTCCGCAGGTCGTGCTGCGCGTGGTAGGTGAACAGCTGCCGGGCGAAGAGCCGGGTGATCCGATCGATCGGGCCCGCGTGCGAGCACACCGGATCCAGCTGGTCGAGCGCGCCGGGACCGTACAGACGCAGCGTGTTCTGCTCCGTCACGACATCTCCTCGGCGAGCCGGGCCATGATGCCGACGGCCTTATCGATATCGTCCTGGTCGTTGAAGATATGTGTCGTGATACGGGAGGCGTAGTGCTGATGCGGCGACCCGGCGACGTCGAATTCGGTCCACCTGGTGAAGAGCCGATGCTCGCGCTGTAGTCGCATGGTGAATTCGTGAATCTTCTTGACGTTCCACGCATCTTCGCGGCGGCGGAACGGATGGAAGGCGATGAGCGGTGACCGCAGCCGGGGGTCGGCGCCGGGGGAGTACATCGCCTCCCGCCCGAACCGTTCGGCGACGGCGTCGCGGGCGTATTCGGCGAGGGCCATGATCCGGCGTTCGATCCGGTCGCGGCCGATCTCGTCCCACATATCGCAGGCGGCGGCGAGTGCGGCGCCGCGCGCGATGCTCGCGCTGCCCGCGCTCTGCAGGTAGTCGCCGATATTGTCGCTCTCGACGCCGGTTCTGGTGCGCGGCGGCGGGCTGCCCTTCATCGGGTACCAGGTGGAGATGATCGGCCAGAATGTCGGCAGCGGCAGTGGATTGTGTTCCGGATGAATCTTGTTGCGCACGTAGAGAAGTCCGGTGCCGAGCGGGCCACACTGGAATTTGGAGCCGGAGCAGGAGATGAAGTCGGCGCCGATCGCGCGCATATCCAGATCGAGCATGCCGGGCAGCAGCGCGCCGTCGATCACCGTGATCAGCCCGTGCCGGTGCGCGAGTTCGCACAGCGCGCGCATTGGGAGTCTGGTACCGGTGAACAACGTGATCCCGGCGAAGGCAAGGACTTTCGTGCGCGGTGTGATCGCCGCCGCGAACAGGTCGACGATCTCCTCGGCGCGCGCGTCGTAACCGGTCGGCAGGGTGATCGTGCGCAGCGTGATGCCGAAACGGTTCCGCAGCAGGTTGAAGTTGGACAGCACCGAGTAGCACTCGTGCGTGGTGGTGACGACCTCGTCGCCGGCGTGCAGATCCAGACCGTGGATGACCCGCGCGACGCCTTCGGTCGCGTTGTGGGTGATCACCATTTCGTCCTGGTCGACCCCGTAGGCGTGGGCGATGGTGGCCCGATGGTCCGGGTACATCCCCGGCGGATACACGTCACCGATGCCGCCGGCCCACTGCCTGGTCACCCGGTCGACGGTGTCGAGTACGGCATAGGGCATGACGCCGACGGTGCCGGTGTTGAGATGGATGGCCGCCGGATCCAGTGCGAACAACCGGCGGATTTCGGCCCACGACGCGGTGCGCAGGCTCGACGGCGGTTCGGCGGTCATCGTGCCCGCCGGATACGAGAGGGAATCGACAGCGCCGTTCACGGGAACCTCTTCCACGATGCGACTCGGCCGTTCGAGCCGGTGACCTCCGTCCATGGCCGGCCGATCAGCGGGCTTCCATGGACGTGCAACTAGCTACAGATTACATACGTATTCTACGTGTGTGGAGGTTGCCGATGGCAAGGGGTCGTCCAAATGCAGGGTCCAAGCGGTCGGATTGCGCGCTCTCGCGGATCTAGCTTTAAAAAGCTATTGTTGATGTTGCGGAGGATTGCGGGAGCCGGGCCGGTTCGTCGCACCGCGAGATCTCGTACGCCGTTGCCACTCAGGGGGATCCGGATGGTTTTCACCGATTCCCCTGACGGACGAGGGCAGCTCGCCGACGATGCGTCGGCGGCGCTGCTCGCATCCCTGCCGAAGGTGGAATTGCATGTGCACCTGCTCGGTTCGGCCGCGGTGGATACCGTCGCCGAGCTGGCCGCATGCCGACCGGAGGCAGGGGTGCCCGCCGATCCGGACGAACTGCGCCGGTACTTCCGGTTCACCGATTTCGCGCATTTCCTCGCGGTGTATACCGCGCTCAACAGATTGGTGACCAGTGGATCGGCGATCGTGGCGCTGGTGTGCGGCCTCGGCGAGCAGCTTGCGGCCGATAACGTCCGGTACGCGGAGGTGACGGTCACCCCGCTGTCGCACCTGCGCGTGGGTATTCCGGATGACGAACTCGCGCAGGCGCTTTCGGCGGGCCGCCGACTCGTCGCCGAACGTCACGGCATTCACCTGAACTGGATATTCGACGTAGCCGCCGATGACGGCGCCGCCGGAGCGTTCGCCACCCTGGACTGGATACTGCGGCAGCAGCCGGACGGCGCGGTGGGTTTCGGGCTCGGCGGCCCGGAGGCGGGCGCGCCCCGGCGGCTGTTCCGCGCCGCGTTCGCCAAGGCGAGGGCGAACGGGCTGCATGCCGTTCCGCATGCCGGGGAAACCTCCGATGCCGACGAAATCTGGTCGGCCGCTTGTGATCTCGGGGCGGAGCGGATCGGGCACGGCATTCGCGCGGTCGGCGACCGCGCGCTGCTCGACCATCTGGCGGATCGGGGGATCACCCTCGAGGTCTGCCCGTCGTCGAATGTGTGCACCGGCGCGGTGCCGGGCATCGGCGAGCATCCGCTGCCCGCACTGCTCGCCGCCGGTGTCCCGATCACGCTCGGCAGCGACGATCCCGCGCTGTTCGCCACCTCGCTGAACCGCGAATATCGGCTCTGCCATGAGGAATTCGATATTCCGCCGACCGGCCTGTTCGACATCGTCGCGTCCGGGATCGACGCCGCGTTCTGCCCGCCATGGCTGGCGCGGGACCTGCACCGCGACCTCGCACAGGCGCGTCAGAGTTTCGATCGGCAACAGAGAGTGGGGTGATGAGATGCGAACCCGATTCGCGCTCACGATGCGCGCCGCGCGCATCATCGGCACCGTGGTCGCGGTGCTGGTTACCGCGCTGCCGGGTGCGCTGATTCAGCGGGTGCGCCATGGTCGCGGGGCGAGCGGTCGGCATATCCGGCGCCGGCTGGTCGCGCTGTTGATGCTGCTCGGACCGACCTTCGTCAAGGCGGGACAGGTGCTCGGCACCCGGCGCGACCTGCTGCCGTCCGCACTGTGTGACGAACTGTCGCTGCTGCAGGATTCGGTGGCGCCGCTGGATGCGGAGCAGACGGCGCTCGCGCTGGCCGAGGCGTACGGGCCCGAGGTCGACGACGTTTTCGCCGAACTCGATCCGCAACCGGTCGCCTCGGGCAGTGTGGCGTCGGTGTATCGGGGGCGGCTGCGTTCGGGGCAGGATGTCGCGGTCAAATTGCGCAGGCCGGGGATCGAGTGGACCATGTCGGCGGATCTGGCGCTGATCCGGGGTGGCGCGGCATTGGTCGCGCGGCTGCCGGTATTTCGCGGCGTTCCGGTCGAGGAGGTCGTCGCGAATATGGCGGGCGCCGTGCTCGGCCAACTCGATTTCGAACGGGAGGCCGATAATCTGCGCCGCCTCCGCAAGAATCTGTCCGAGGTGCCGCGCGTCTGGGTGCCCAAGGTCTATCCCGAGGCGTGCCGTCCGCGCTGCATCGTCATGGAATTCATTCCGGATCTCGCGGTGGACACCGCCGAGCATTGTTCTCCTGCCACGCGAAAACGTCTGGCCGCCTCCGGTATGGCCGCCATGTATCAGATGCTGTTCGTCGACGGGTTCGTGCACTGTGATATGCATCCGGGCAATCTGTATTTCACGCGCAGTGCCCAGGCCGTGGTGTTGGATGCCGGATTCAGCGTGCAGCTCACCGACCGGCTGCGCCGGTTGTTCGCCGAATTCTTCATGAATATGGCGATCGGGCGCGGTACGCACGCGGCCGAAATCGTGATACAGAGCGCCACCCGGCTGGCCGAGGACGCCGACCTCGACGGATTCACCGTACGAATGGCCGATCTCGTGATGCGCAGCCACGGTCAGTCCGCCCAGGAGTTCAGCCTGATCGCGTTTGCCATGGAAATGTTCGATCTGATGCGCCGCTTCGGCATTCACGCGGCGCCCGAGTTGGTATTTCCGCTGCTTTCGCTGCTGGTGATCGAGGGCGCGATCCGGCGGCTGGATCCGGATATGGATTTCCAGGAGGCGGCCAAGCCGCAGCTCATGCGCGGCCTGTTCGGCGAGGGAGATATTCGTGGGCGTTGATCTGGGCAATCGCGCGCAGGCCTATCTCGACAGATATCTGCCTGGCAGCGGGCCCGGTATCGCGGCGCTCGCCACCTACCGGCTGTCTTGGGACGAGCAGTTCTGTCACCGGGTCGCCACTTATTTCGAGCATGCGCCGCGCATGGCTTGGGAAGCACGCTTGGCCGAGCGTTATGCGCGATTCAAACGGGAGAATTTGCGGCAGTACCGAATGATCGTCGACTCGGGTATCGCCGTGCGGCCGTGGCTCGGCGAGGGACAGCCGTACGGTGGCTCGGCGCAGCTGCGGCAGTCGGTGCGCGCCGATTCCGTGCTGTACGTCTACTTGACGACTACGGCGCACGGGCCCGGCCCCGCGGCCGGTGACCATCCGATGCTCGAACCGTCCGGTGTGGTGGTCGACGGTGTCGAGTTCCGGCACAACGACCTGTTCAGGGCCGTGCACGATATCTTCGGACATGTGTTGTCCCGCAGCGGATTCGGGCCGCGCGGTGAGTTCATGGCGGCGTTCTGTCATATGGGAATGTATTCCGCGGCGGTCCATCCGGTGGTGTTCACCGAGCACGTCGCACAGATCTGCTGGTACTTCTACGGTCCGCGCGCGCACGAGCGCCGGTACCCGCCGCAGAAGGTGTTCGAGTACCCGCCGGATTATCTGGATCGGTTCCGAACCTTGTTCACTCCGCCGAGTCGACAACCGGATCGGAGTACCTCCTAGGCAAACTAAGTTCAATTAGATATAGTGATCTAGTGGCCGATCTGATGAATATGAGAAAGATCAGTTCCTCGGCACTGGGCGAGGTGATTCGCGACGACTTTCCGATTCTGCGGCGGCGCTTCGGCGCACATCCGCTCACCTATCTGGACAATGCCGCGACCACGCAGAAGCCGCAGGCCGTACTGGACGCGCTGGTGGACTACTACAGCGGCGTCAACAGCAATATCGGCCGGGGCTATTACCAGCTGAGCATGGCCGCCACCGACGCGTACGAGCACGCGCGCGAGACGGTGCGCCGCACGATCAACGCCCGGTACCCACACGAAATCGTCTTCACCCCAGGCACGACGGCATCGGTGAACCTGCTCGCCGACACCTTCGGTCGGTCGGTGGTCACGGCCGGTGACGAGGTGGTCGTCACCGGTATGGAACACAATTCGAACATGCTGCCGTGGCGGCGGCTCTGCGAGCGCACCGGGGCTCGACTGGTCGTGGTGGCGGTCGAAGCCGACGGTCGAGTGGATCCGCTGCGCTTCGCCGCCGCGCTCGGCCCCAGGGTGCGGCTCGCCGCGGTCGCGCACGTGTCGAACGTCCTGGGGACGGTGAATCCGGTTCGGACGCTGATCGAATACGCGCACCGGCACGGCATACCGGTGGTGGTCGACGGCGCACAGGCGGTGCCGCACCGGCCGGTCGACGTCCGTGAACTGGATGCGGATTTCTACTGCTTCTCCGGGCACAAGGTCTACGGCCCGATGGGTATCGGCGTGCTGTACGGCCGGGCCGAGCTGCTGTCCGGACTCCAGCCGTACCAGGTGGGCGGCGGAACCGTGAAGGGCGTGACCCTCGACGAACCCGTGGCGTACGTGCCCGCGCCCGCGCGGCTGGAGGCGGGTACACCGCATGTCGCGGGCGCCGTCGGTTTGGCCGCGGCGCTCGACTATCTCGCCGGGCTCGGCTGGGACGAAATCCGTTACCACGACGAGTATTTGGTGCGCACCGCGGTCGAGGCGCTGGCGGGCGTGCCCCGGGTGCGGGTACTCGGCGATCCGGCCGCCGACCCGAACGGCATCGTCTCGCTGGTCGTCGACGGCATCCATCCCTACGACGTGGGCGGCCACCTGGACCGGCACGGTGTCGCGGTGCGCAGCGGGGTGCACTGCGCCAACGTCTTCGTCGACACCTTCGAGGTGGTCGGCACCGTGCGTCTGTCGTTCGGGATCTACAACACCGAGGCGGAGATCGATCTGGTGCGCCGCGCACTGACCACCGTCGAACCCGGCGTATGGACGAAAGAGCATCCGACAGAACGGTTTCTGGCCGTCGACCCGGCCGCCGCGAGCCACCGATGAAGGGGACGAACATGGAAACGGTCTTCGATCCGGTGAGCTTCAAGCGGACCCAGCGCGCCACCTGGAACGCGATCAGCGCGGGATGGCTGTCGTGTCAGGACGATTTCGAGACCGGTGGCGCGGCGGTGACCGCGCGACTGCTCGAACTCGCCGGGGTGGGTGCGGGCCAACGGGTGCTCGATATCGGCACCGGCACCGGGCAACCCGCGCTGACCGCGGCGTCCGTGGTCGGCCCCACCGGGCGGGTCACCGGTATCGACCTCGCGCCCGAGATGATCGCCCGTGCCAGGGACCGGGCCGCCGGACTCGGCCAGGTGGAATTCGTGGTCGGCGATGTCGAGGCGCAGGAATTCCCTTCCGCCGCTTTCGATGTCGTGCTCAGCCGGTGGGGACTGATGTTCGCGGTCGATCGGGTCGCCATGTTCCGGACGCTGGCGCGGGTACTAGTGCCCGGTGGGGTGCTGGCCGCCGCGGTGTGGGCCGAACCGGCGCTGGCGCCGATGATGTCGCTCGGTTTCCGGGTGATCGCCGAACGACTCGGCCTGCCGCCGGGGCCGCCGGGTGCGCCGGGACCGTTCAGCATGGCCGACCCGGAGACGGTGACCGCGGAACTGACCGAGGCCGGCTTCGGCGCGGTCGCCGTGACCCGCTTCCAGGTGCCGTTCGTACTCGAATCACCGGATCGCTACATCGAATTCAGCAAGGTGGTCAGCCCGCCGAGCCTGAAGGACATGCTGCGAGAGCGGTTCGGCAGCGCCGATGATCCGCGGACCTGGGCCGCGGTCGGCGCGGCCGTCGAACCCTATCGCGGACCGGACGGCGAGGTGTCCCTGCCGAGTACCGCCCTGTTGCTGCGGGCAGTCGCACCGATCGGCTGATCGCCATGCGCTTCGACACCAGATTGGTCCACTGCGGGCAGCGGTCCACCCCGGGCAGCGGCGATATCGTGCCGCCGGTCCACATCGCGACCACCTACGATCGCTTCGCGCAGGATCCGCCGCGGCTGTTCTATTCGCGCGGGGAGAATCCGACCAGGGAAGCGCTGGAGGAATGCCTGGCGGCGCTGGAGGACGCGCCGTACTGCGCGGTCTTCTCGTCGGGGCAGGCGGCGGCGACCGCGGCGCTTTCGCTGCTGTCGCCGGGGCAGCGGCTGGTGTCCTCGCACGATATCTACGGCGGCACCTACGCGCTGTTCGAAAGCCTCGCCCGCTTCGGGATCCGGGTCGACTATGTGGATTCGACCGATCCGGCCGAGCTGCGGCAGGCGCTCGCCGCCGACACCGCGATGGTGTGGGTGGAGACTCCGAGCAACCCGCTGCTCGAGCTCACCGACCTGGCCGAGGCCGCCGAGCTGGCCCGGGAATGCGGCGCGGTACTGGTGGTCGACAACACCTTCGCCAGCCCGGCCCTGCAACGCCCATTGGATTTTGGTGCGGACGTAAGCCTTTACAGCACAACGAAATTCATCGCGGGACACGCCGATGTGCTCGGTGGCGCACTGGTGTGCCGCGACGCGGATCTGCACGGGCGGTTCGTCGCGCACCGGACGGTGACCGGCGGCGTGCCCAGCGGTTTTGACTGCTATATGGTGCATCGCGGCGTCAAAACGCTGTCGCTGCGGGTGGCCCGACAAACGGCGACCGCGCAGGCGCTCGCCGATGTGCTGTGTGCCTCGACGGCCGTGGACGAGGTGAAATACCCTGGCCTGCGGGCACATCCACAACACCACCTGGTCCGCGCGCAGATGTCGGGACCCGGTTCGATGGTGAGTTTCCGGTACCTCGGCGATCCGGAGAAGCTCATGGCGCGCACCGAACTGTTCGCGTGCGCGGTGAGCCTCGGCGGCGTGCGTTCGCTGATCGAATGTCCCGCCCTGATGACGCACCGGCCGGTACCGCGGGCGACCCGGATCGCGGCCGGTATCACCGACGACCTGATTCGCCTTTCGGTCGGTATCGAGGATCCGGCCGATCTGATCGAGGATCTGCAGTGCGCCCTGGAAGGTGACAGATGACGAATTCCCATGCCCCCGAAGGAGTTCTGCTGCTCGACGGCGGCGTCGCCAGCGAGTTGGAGCGGGCGGGCATCCCGATGGCCGACCCATGGTGGACCACCGCGGCCCTGCGCACGGAGGCCAAACGGCAGGTCCTGCAGTCGGTGCACGAGGCATATCTGGCCGCGGGCGCTCAGGTGATCACGGCAGATACCTTCCGCACCAATTTGCGTGCGCTGCGCCGAACCCGGCTCGATGACGCGGGTCGCGCCTGGATGGTGCACGCGGCCGTCGGCGTCGCGGGCGCCGCGCGCAAGGAGGCCCGTGCGCCCGAGGCGTGGATCGCCGGTTCGATCGCACCGGTCGAGGACTGCTATCGACCGGATCTGGTGCCCGAGGATGCGGAACTGCGCGCGGAACACGGGTGGCTCGCGCGCGAGCTCTCGCGAGCCGGCGTCGATCTGTTCCTGCTGGAGACGATGAACACCATCCGCGAGGCCCGGATCGCGCTGGAGCAGGTGCTCGCCGTCGGCGGGCGGGCGTGGGTGTCGTTCGTCTGCGGCGCGGACGGCAGGGTGCTCTCCGGTGAGGATCTGTCCGGCGCGGTGCACGCGGTGCAGCGCGCCGGGGCCGAGGCCGTACTCGTCAACTGCACGTCACCGGCCGGAACCGAGGCAGCGATGCGCGCGCTGTGCCGCGGCAGGGCCGGATTGATCGGCGCCTATCCGAATATCGAGGACCGCACCGGGCCGCGCACCGATGATGGGGGACTGCCGAGCGCGTTGCATCCGGACGAATTCGCCGAACTGCTCGTCCGGTGGCGCGCCGACTACGGCCTCGACATTCTCGGCGGCTGTTGCGGTGCGTCGCCCGCGCATCTGGCGGCCGCGCGGAATGCGTTGAGCGCGTGAGGTTTACGCCGCCGATTCGGTCCGCAACTGGGCGGCGGTGATGCGTTCGAGGTGCCGGTGCCTCGTCTCGGGTCCGTAGGCGGCCAGCGCGAGAACCGCCAGGCCGAGCGGTAGCACGCCGACCGCCGCGGTGAGCCGGATGGACGGCTCGGCGATCGCGGCGACGGCGGCGCCGAGGATGAATACGCCGCCCGCCTTGGTCGCGCCCGCGGAGAACCCGCTGCCGCGGGCCCGCACCACCGTCGGGTAGACCTCGGCGGTGAAGGCGGCCAGGGTGGCGTTCAAAGTATTGATGCCCCAGACCGGTATGACCAGGAGTACGTAGAGCAATACCCGATTGTCACCGACCCGATCGCCCAGCGCGACGAACGCCGAGAGCGCGACCGTAATCGCCGCGACCATCAGAATGACGGTTTTCCTACTGCTCCAGAAGCCGTACAGCAGTGCGACCGGAATGCTCAGTGGAAATCCGAGAATGGCGGCATTGCGCAGCACCGAGCTCGCGGCGACCTCCGAGAGACCGAGCCGCTGCAGATTCGACGGCATCCACTGTTGAAATCCGTACTGGGTGGTGCCGACGCCGAGTGCGAGCAGCGCCACCGCCACGGACAATCCGAGAAACGGCTTGCGCAGCAATTGCCATGAGCTGTTGCGGACGGTGTCCTCGGCGTCGGGCCGGGTATCGGTTTCGATGATTTCCGCGCCGTACCGCCGCAAAACCGCGGCCGCCTCACCCGCGCGATTCATGCGCAGTAGAAAGCGCGGCGATTCCGGGATCCACCGGTTGAGCACGAACAGCGCCAATCCGGTCGGCAGGCCGATCAACCACAGCAGCCGCCAGCCGAAGCGATCGGGCGCGGCCCAGGTGGACGCCAGCCAGCTGACGATGATGTACGCACCGGCGATATCGCTGCCGATCAGGATCATCATCCAGCCGCGATGCCTGCGCGGGACGGTTTCGGACAGCAGCGCGAAGGTGATGGGGAGCATCCCGCCGACGGCGAGCCCCATGGCGAAACACGTGACGAGATTGAGCCAATAGGCGGGCATCGCACCGCAGGTGGAGGTCGCGATGAAGACAATTCCCGCGAGCAGAATGCAGGCCCGCCGCCCGATGCGGTCGCCGAGCCATCCCCAAATGAATGCGCCGATCATCGTGCCGGTGATGCCGGAAAGTGGATACAGCGCGATCGGCAATGCGGCGGCGTGCGGATTCAACGGACCTTTCAATCCGTATTCCGCGGCAGCGCCGGGCGCGGTGAAAGCCAGCGCGACCGGTTTCATCACATCGATCGTCACCGCGGCGGCGAGTGCGAGCAGCAGGGTGATATGCGCCGGGCGAATCGGCGTGTCGTCGAGCGGTTCGATACTTATTCGGCGGCGCGGCCGGTTCGTGGCGGTTTCATGTGGAACCAAGCCGTAAATTGATATACCGACCCCGAGGAACAGTAGGACCATGCCGATCACCATTTCCGGGGTCATCGGCATTCCGGCGAGGTGATAGTGCATCTCCCGCGACTCGAGGAACATGGGGATATGCAGGGCGACGCCGAGCACGGTCAGGCCCAATCCGAGCCGGAAGGCCATGGGGCGCGCGGTCGTCGCGGCGGTATCGGGTGGGTTTTCCATCGCGGTTCGATCCCCCTGTGTGGGCCAGATTTGCGGATGACACTATATTTTGATGTAGTTTACTGGGGTAACCTGATCGGGGTTGCGGTTTTCGACCTTGTTCCGGCTGGCGGTGATCGGTCCCGGATTCGGCCGTCCAGCTGGAGATAGATCAGGGACCGGCGCCGGTGCGGCGGCAAATAGTTCCGAACGGTCGCTTCCGGAAGATGTGGTGGATACCGGTTACCATGTATCTATGTAGCTAACAGTTGCACTACAGGACAGCGGAGGTGGCAGCATGGGAACGAAGCGATACGCGCAGATGTGCGCGGTCGCGGCGGCGCTCGATATCGTCGGGGAGCGCTGGACGCTGCTGATCATCCGTGACCTGATGACCGGTCCGAAGCGGTACAACCAGCTACTCGAGGAGACGTTGGTGGGCATCGGGCCGAATCTGCTCGCCGCGCGCCTGCAGATGCTCACCGAGCAGGGTGTTGTCCAGCGCGAATCGGTATCCGGCGACGGCCGCGGCGTCTGCTATCGGCTGACGCCGAGCGGCGAGGCGTTGCGCCCGGTGGTCATCGGGCTGGCGTCCTGGGGCCTGTCGCATGTCGCCTCCTATGAACAGGATGGGTTGGTGCGCGCCGAATGGGGGCGCGTCGCGCTCGAGGCGATGGTCTCCGTCGGTCCACCGCCCGAGGTCGACGAGTCGTACGAATTCCGGATCGGCGACGAGGTGTTCCACGTGCAGTGCGCGAATCAGGTCGCCCGCGTCGTCGGCGGACCCGCGCCGGCCGAGCCCGCGCTGATCGTCACGGCCGATCCGGAGACCTTCATCCGGATCGGCACCGAGCAGATCGCCGTCCTGGACGCGGTGCTGTCGGGCAAGGTGGTGATCACCGGGGACAGCACCTCGCTGGCGCGCTGCCTGCGCCTGCTCGACCTCGAGCTCACCGGGGCCACACCCGCCATCGTCGACGCGTCCTGATCGCATATCAGTGCCGGGTCGTCGCGACCCGCGGGTCGGATCCGGCGCGATAGGGTTCGAGCGCGCGCCGCAGGCTCTCCGGCACGCGCGTCGGCTCGACGTGCGTGCCCGCGCCGCGCATACACGCCACGCGCTGCCTGCCGCGAGCGAGCAGGTGTTCGGCGCCGGAGCGCTCATCCACCTCGAGATAGGCGAATTCGAATTCGAGCTGCGTCTGGGTGAGATCGGTCAGGGTCATCCTGATCGTAAGTCGTTGGAGGGCGGTCACTTCGGCGAAGTATTCGCATTCGCATTTGATGGTGAACAGCTTGAGGTCGCGGCGGATCTCGTCGACGATGTCGGGGGCGTGCTCCATCAGGAACATTTCCCGGCAGCGGCCCTGCCAGCGGAAGTAGTGCACGAAATAAACGTTGCCGACGAGGTTGGTCTCCTCGAAGCCGACGGTGTGCGTCATCTCGTAAGCCTGCATGCGTCAGCCCTTCTCGACGACCGAGAACACAACGGGTTGGTCCGGGACGGGGGCGGCGACGGTGGCCCCGAACGACCACACCACATCGGTCCCGTGCCGGAAGGTCAGCCAGCCGTCGGCCGACGGGCCGCCGTCGAGCGTCAGGCGCGGTCTGGCCACCGTGACACCGAGTTTCGTGACGGCCTCGCGTGCGCTCCACACCCGGGTGGCCGCGGTGGCGAACGATTCGGCCGCGGCTCTGGCGCACGCCTCGGCGAGTGCGACACCCGACGGGCCGAGCAGCGAGTTCCATTCGCCCGACGTGCGTGGCAGGACGGGTTCGAGATCGCAGCCGAGCCGGCGCGCCCCGACGACGGCCATGGTGAGACCCGCGCCGTGGGAGAAACTCGCGTGCTCGCCGGGGATCTGCGGCCTGCCGTCGGGCCGGTAGTGGATCGGCACGGCACGGCCGAGCGCGGCAATGAGTGCGCGGCGGCTGGCGGAGCGGCGCGGGGAATGGACGTCGGTGTCCGATGGCATCGGCCGATCGCGAATGATGGCCACCCGCATGGGTTCCGGTAGCACAGTGTCCAAGTGACGCTGCAGGTACGGGCCGAGGAATTCAGGTGTCCAGGCCGTGGGTGGTCGCGGCGTCACCGCGGTGAGTTCGAGACCCTCCCATACCGCGACGGGCGCCCCGCGCGGATCGCGCACGAGGACGTCGTAGACGTATCTCGCCCCTTCGTGCGCGCGTTCGACCGCGGTCAGCGTCACCGCCCGCACCTCGGTCGGCACCGGAAACGCCCGCACCCGGGCCACTTTCGAGGGCAGTAGCGTCGCATCGGGTACGCAGACCTGAATGGCGTGCATGAACGCATCGCGTGCCGCCGGGTCGTCGAGGATCAGCGCATTCGGCACCACGGGCGAGAACCAGCGCGTCTCACCCAGCCGGATCCGCGCGACGCATTGTTTCGCGGAGAGGTGCCGGTAATCCCGCACCGCGCGAAACATCGGCCCGTGGAACATGATCCGGTCGTAGAAGTCCGAATCGATCGCCATGCCGAGGTCGGCGGATTCGGTATCGGCGAATTGCCGCACCGGTTCGGCGGCTGCGCCAGGCGCTGCGAGTTTGCACACTCCGCGGAAATGATCGAGCTGAAAACCGGTGGTACCGGACCGAATCGCGACCCGCACCGCCGCGCCGGTGCGCAATGCGGCGATCCGGATGGTGGTGCCGTCCTCGGGCACGGTGATCGGCCGCAGGAATTCCAGATCCCGCAATTCGATATGGTGTCCAGCACCGAACAACGCCGTCGCCGCCTGTGCCATGGCCTCCATCCCCATGACCGCCGGGAACAGTGCGTCGCCGGCGAATCGGTGATCGGCGAGATATGGATCGGTCGTCGTCGAAATATCGGCTTCGGCAAGCACTTCGATGCCGGGGAAGTGCAGCCGCGGCCGTTCCAGGAAGCGCAGCAGCGGCAGTTCGGATTTGTCGAAGCGGATGGTCGGCAGGTTCGCGGTGCGGCCGAGCACGACCACGCTGGTCGGACAATCCTCGGCGCGCAGCAGATCGAGCATGACCTCGATACCGGCATCGGCCGAGATCGGCTCGATACCCTCGCGGATCAGCGAATCCAGTACGCCGAGCCGCTCACCCATACCGGTTCCGGCCCACACCGACCATTCGATGGTCAGGCAGCGGCACCGCGGCAGCTGCGCGGCCACGGTATCGATGGTGGTGCGCAGCCAGTCGTTGGCGATCGAATAGTGCGCCTCGCCGCGCAGCCCCGCCCGGCCGATGATGCTGCCGAAACCGACGAGCAGACCGAGCGCGGCGAGGTCGACGCAGTCGAGCAGATTGCGCAGACCGTCGATTTTCGGTGCGACGATGCGCATGACGTCATCGGTGGTGAGTGAGCCGAGCGCGGCCGGGGTGTTGACCGCGGCGCCGTGCAGGATGCCGGTGATCACGCCGAGCTCGCGCCGCACCGCCGCGGCGGCGGCCGCGACCTGGCTCCGGTCGGTGACGTCGGCGGCGTAATACTTTGCGGTGACGCCGAATTCGCGCAGCCGGTCCATATTCGTCGTGACATCGGGATCCGTGGCCGGGGTGCGCGCGATGATCGCGAGTTTACATCCGGTGCGCTGTGCGAGCGCGGTCGCGCATTCGACGGTGATGCCCCGGGCCCCGCCGGTGACGGCGAGTACGCCTGCCGAGTCGAGCGGCAGCCGGGACCGGCCGAGCGTCAGCTCACGCAGGACCGGTTCGCGCCGAACACCTTCCGCGTCGTAGTGGACCTCGCGGAAGGTCGTCGTCGCGGCGATATCGGCGCAGACCATGCGCGCGGTGTCCGCAGGCGGCGCGCCGGGCGCGGTGTGGACGATGGTGGTGCGCACCGAGGGCGCTTCCAGATGCAGGGTTCTGGCGAGCGCGGCGGCGCCGCGGTTACCACCGTCATCGACGACGACGAACCGAGTCCGCGTATCGAGCGCCGCTCTGGCGGCGGCGAGCATGCGCTCGACGCCGGTCGCGGTCGATTCGCGCGGGGAGTCGCCGAGCCGGAGCAGGACGCCGTCGCCGCAGTGAGCCGTCGCGAGCTGATGGCGCAGGGCCATGGCGATCCGATCATCGGCCGGTGCCAGGACCTGCCAGCGACCCGGTTGATCTTCGGTGGGCAAGGGCGGGTGGGGAATACCGACGAGGTCGACGGTGAACGGCCGCACCCAGCTGTCGACACCGGGAAGGTCGTCGTGCGCGGGCACCGGATCGCCGACCGAATTCGCCAGCTCGTCGATCGCCTCGGCGAGCTGTGCGATCGTCGCCGTCGCGACATTGGTGGTCGGCTCGGGGACCGCGACGCCGATCCGCTGTGCCGCGTCCGCGACGAGCTGGGTGATGGTGATGCTGCTCATGTGCAGGTCGTCCATCGGGCGCAGATTCGGGGTGATGTCCTCGGCAGCCAGTTCGGCTCTGGCCGCGATGAGTTCGCGCAGCATAGCGAACGACGAGGTGACATCCGTTGCGGCGGAAGCATTTTCGATGGGCTGCGGCCGCGTGGTCCGGGCCCGGCGCAGCTGCGAGTCGTCCGGTGCGCGCTCACAGGGACTTTCGATGAAGACGAACTGTTTGTCGAGTGCGAAGGCGCGGTGGAAGCGGTCGGCGGTGGTCGTGCGCAGATCGGGACGCCCGCCGAGGGCATAGCAGGCGGCCAGCGTGCGCAGCGCGCCCGCGACGGAATTGCCGTCGGTCTCCATGGCGACGATCGGAACCATCGGACAGGTGTCGGCGGCCAGCGTCGTCAGCGACCGGCCGGGACCGACCTCGATCAAAAGATCACAGCCCGTGGCGAGCTGGGAGAGCGCGGCCGCGAACCGAACCGGCGCGCGTACCTGACGCTCGAGCAACTCGGTGACCGCGGTGCCGGGTTCGAGCGGGCCCCCGGTGACGGTCGAGAACATCCCCGGCCGCTTGATCCGGCCGATCTCGATCTGGTCGAGGTAGTCCCGGATCGCCCGCGCGGCGGGTGCGACCAACGGGGAATGGAAGGCATGCGAAACGGGCAGCATCTGACAGTGCAAACCGGCGGCCCGCGCGGTGACGAGCACGGCGTCGACGGCATCGGCCGGGCCGGCGATCACGGTGTGCTGAGGTCCGTTGTATCCGGCGATCACCACCGGGCTGTCGTTGACGAGCGGCGTGACGCGGTCGGCCGACGTCCGGATCGTCGCCATGGCACCGGTTTCGGCGGTGGCCGCGCGCTGCATCGCCCGGCCGCGGAAGTCCGCCGTGCGGACGACCTCGATCTCGTCGAAGACACCGGCCCAGTGCATGGCGGCGAGTTCGCCGAGGCTGTGCCCCACACAGCCGGCTGCGTGCACATCGGCGGTATCGAGGAGGCGCAGCCCGGCCAGCTCCGCGGTGATGATGCGCGGTTGCGCGTCCTCGGTCGCCGCACCCGCGTCCCGGACGCCGACCTGCCGGTACAGGTCGGCCACGGTGGTGAACCGGCGGGCGAGCGCACCGCCGTCACCTTGCCCGGGTGCACCCTGTCCCGGGAACAGCAATCCGATGCGTGGCTCGGATTCGGTTCGCGCGCCGAGGAATTGGCCGCGCTCCGGCGCGAACCGGCGGTGCTCGCCGGCCGCGAGCGCGTCGGCGAGTTCGGTCAGCCGGCGCGCGGCCTGGCGCGCATCGGTGACGACGGCCGCCCTGACCGGCAATTCGGCGTCGGTATTGATCAGCTCGGTGGCCAGATCGCCGAGTTCGGCGAACGAACAGCGCGCCGCGAGGCCGGCGACCTCGCGCAGCCGGGTTTGTAACTGTGCCGGTGTCGCCGCCGAGAGCACCAGCAGTTCGGCATCCTGGGCGCTGTGTGCGAGCCGGGTGTCGAGCGATCGGGGCAGCGGTCGCGGCGGTTGCCCGCTCTCCACCACGACGTGGGTGTTGATGCCGCCGAAACCCAGCGACGACACTCCGGCGCGGCGCGGGTGATCGGGGCGCGGCCACGGCGTCGCCGTGTCGGGGAGGTAGATGCGATTCGAATCGGTGAGGACGGGATGTGCTCGCTCGGTCCCGGTGACCGGCGGAATGGTGCCGCGATGCACGGCAAGCGCCGCTTTGATCAGCGCCGCGATACCGGCCGCCGCTTTGGTATGTCCGACATTGCCTTTGATCGTGCCGAGTGCGACCGGCCGCCGATCATGTCGTGCCGCCAGCGCCCGATCGAATGCCTCCAGTTCCGTGCGGTCGCCGACGGCCGTGCCGGTGCCGTGGCCCTCGAGATAGTCGACGGTATCGATGCCGAAGCCGGCCATCCGGTACGCGCGCTCGATCGCGCGCAGATGCCCGTCGCGGTCGGGACGGGTGATGCCGCCGCGGCCGTCCGAGGAGACACCCCAGCCCGCGATTGTCGAATATGTCCGCAGGCCAAGGGAATCCGCGTCCTCGGCGCGCAGCAGCACGATCACCCCGCAACCCTCGCCCGGCCAGAAACCGTTGGACAGTTCGTCGTAGACGCGCATGCCCGAACTCGACAGCGCCTTCGTCTTGGCGAAACCGATGAGTTCGAACGGATCGATCGAGAGGTCGACGCCGCCGACGAGCGCCGCGTCGAGCTGACCCGTGATCAGCGCGTCACCCGCCTGCGCGACCGCGAGCAGCGACGAGGAACAGGCCCCGTCGACGATGAATCCGCCACCGCCGAAATCGAAATGGTTGCAGATCCGCCCCGCGATGGTGTTGGCCAGCCCGCCCGCCAGACTGTCCTCGGTGATCTCCGGAAACGGCGCCTTGTAGTCGGCCTCGTACTCGTCGAGGAAGTCCGCGATCTCCTCGGCCTGCCAACCCCGGCGATGCAGCGCGCCGGTGAGGGTGCGCCGGACATAAGGCCAGCGCAGTCGCATGACGTTCGCCCGGGACATATCGCCGGTGAGCGTATTGCCGAGGATGACGCCGGTGCGCGCCCGGTCGAGGCCCTCGCCCGCGGGCAGTCCGGCGTCGTCGAGTGCGGCCGCCGCGGTGTCGAGGGTGAGCCAGTGGGCGATATCGGTGGAGCGGAAAACGTTGGCGGCCACCCGATGCCGGGCCCGATCGAAGGTCCAGCCCTCGATCACCGCGGCGTGCGTCGCATAGTGCCGATCGGCCGCGGCGGGATCACCGTCGTAATAATCGGCCGCGTTCAACCGCACATCCGGTATCGGCCGGAATGCGCGCCGTCCGGCGAGCACGTTCTCCCAGAGCTCGGCGGGGTTGGCCGCATCGGGAAAGCGGCAGGCCATGCCGACGATTGCCAGTCGAGCCATCGGTTCAGACCCGCTGGACGGCGGCGTGCACCAACTCCGGCGCGGGCTCCGCTCGGAGCCGGGACTTGCGGGCGGCCCGCACCCAGTGCGCGATCCACGCGTATGTCCCGCGGATCGCGCACACGATGGTCACCGCGAAGAACAGCGTGTAGACGACGTTGAACACCATCAGCAGCCCGTACACGGTCGCGGCGGACGCACCGAACATGAACTGCGCCTTCGCCGGAAACGGCGTGGTACCCGGATCGGTGATCATGTAATTGGTGAACAGGATGAACGCGGTGCCGGTCATCGTGCCCAGCGCGGCGAACAAGGCGACATCGAACAGTTCGTGCCGCACGATCGCCTGGATGACGAACCCGCCGAGCCAGCCGACGATCAGCGGAATCCGCCGCACCAGCGTGGCATTGATGAGCGTGCCCGCGATGGCCAGAATGAACGGGACCGCGATCCGGAACATCGTGTTGATGTTCTCGCCGAATTCATAGGGCGGCGCGACACTGATCCAGGTGCTGAAACACAGCAGCGCCAAGGTGATCCCGAAGTTGGACGGGTTCATGAAATGCCGCATCCGCCCACCGAATGGCGCCTGGAAGACGTACTTGCTGGTGATCGCGGCGGCCACGGCGAAAAGGATCGGCCAGAACTGATTGTTGGCGTACAGCAGCATATTCACCGCGAGCGCGGTGATGTGGGCGGGCAACAGGAATTCGTAGACGCCCCGCGCCCCGCGTCCCAGATATCTGGGCGAGGTATCGCGCGACCACGCGGTGAGGGTTTCGAAAACCAGGTCGATCGCATAGGCCGCCAGAATCGCCAGGATCGGCCACAGCGGTGGTTGTTCGAAGCCGAGCAGGGTGTAGCCGACGATATTCAGCGCGCTGAGCGAGATCGCGAAGTTCCGCAATGCGAGATAGCGTATATCCCGCACTGCCGCTTCGGGTTTCGGCCGGGCGCCGTTGGTCGCGGCGGCGACGGTTGACCCCTGCTCGCCGATGTTGCGTCTGCGGATGAGCGTTGTCATGGCGCGGTGACCTCCTCGGCGATCTCGGTGGCGGTGTCGGTGAGCATCAGCGCGTGGGTGCCCGGGCTGAGCTGGAGGGTCTGCTGGTGGCGGCCGCCGGTGGTGTCCAGCCATTCGATTTCGGCGGTCGCCGGACCGGCGGTGGCGCCGAGGCCGAAGTGCACGTCGAAACTGCGTTTACCGCTGTGCCCGCTGCCGCCGTCGAGCTGGCCGCGCATGGTCTTTCCGTCGGCGGTGCGCACCGTGACGTCCGCGTTGTAGGCAGGCTGGCCGAATACCCCTGGGGCGCTGGCGGTTTGGGTCGGCCGGTAGAGCCGCAGCTCGAGCGGCCTGCCCGGATTCGGCGAATGGTTGGCGAAGAAGGCGGGCGGACCCCACTGCCTGGCGACAGCGAAATCGAGCATTCCGGTGCCGGTGGTGTCGGCGACGGCGATGCCGCGCGTCGGTATGGCCGCATCGGTACCGGCCTGCGCGGTGATATCGACATATTTGCCGTCGCCGCCCTTGGCGTACAGGGCCATGGTGTGCCTGCCCGCGATATCGTCGCCGGGCGTCACCCGCGGCCACAACTCCGGATTGTGCAGCAGCACATCGTTACTCGTCGCGAGCTCTTGCAGCCAGGCCCACCGGTTGTCGGCGTCGTTGCCCTGGACGAATCCCGCGGTCTGCAGGACATCGAGGTTCCCCGAATTGCGCAGGTCGGCGGCCTTCACATCCCAGCACCAGCCCGTCCAGGCCAGCCCGAGTTGCTGGGCCTGCTGGGAGAACGGCGCCTCGCCGGCCGCGAGATCGTCGCGCATTGCCGTGGGGCTCGCCGCGTCGTTGCGCCACACGAAATTGCTTTCCTGCAGCCCCCACGGGGTGTCGATATTGCTGACGACCATGTCGAATTTCCCGCGCTGATACAGATCCGCGAAATCGACGCCCATCCCCTTGAACGAATCATTGCCGAGGACAAAGGATTTGGGCGTGGTCCAGGTGCGCCGACCGGTCGCGGCGCTGAAGCGGATGTGACCCGGCGTCGACTGGTTGTAGAGCAGATGATCGTGGCCGAAGTCGTTGGCGATATAGAGTTCCGGGAGCAGATCACCGGTGAGATCGCCCGATGCGAGCGCGAGCGTCCATCCGGTGGCGTCCGCGACGGGGACCGCGTCCTTCTGCTCGGCATAGGTCGGATGCCCGGCGGGATCGTTTCCCGTCCAACGGAATACGCGCTCGCCCGCCGCGTTCCTGGCATTGGACATGGAATCGTTCATGACGACATCGGGATGCCCGTTCGGATCGAGTACGCCGGAGTTCGGGAAATAATTGCCGAATACCAGGTCGGGGTGCCCGTCGCCGTCGAAGTCGGCGATGGAGATCGCGTTGGTATTCCACAATTCGCCGTTGTAGCGATCGCGGGTACTGCCCGACGGGACGACCTCCACCGGGGTATAGGCCGCGGCGGAGAGGACGGTAGCGGCGTTGTGCTGGAAGATGATCGGCGTGCGGCCCCAGTAGTACACGAGCAGGTCCATCTGCCCGTCACCGGTGAAATCGCCTGGGGCGCAACCCATCGGCGCCATCGTCGAATCCACGATGAGCGGATCCGGCCGGAGGGCGAACGGCGTGAAGCGGTCGGCCGCGGGCGCGGTGGGGGTATAGGTCACCACCACCGCGTTGGTGCGGGTGTCGACGATGCACATACCGTCGGATCGCCCGTGCCCGACGAGGTCGTTGATCGCGATCGACGCACCGACCGAGGAGATCCACGAGCGCAGCTTCTGGTATGCCGGATTCACCTGGCGCACAGTATTTTTCGGCAGTTGGTCGTAGCCGGGCGGCATGGCGATCGGCATGGGGTCGAGCCGGTAGGCCGCGGCGACCTCCGCCGGATCCGGGGTGGTGACCTGCGCGCGTCCGATCAGGAAGATGGACAGCAGCAACAGCACCGCGCCGAGCGCGGGAACAAGGAGTTTGGTGCGCACCTTCACGATTCGGCTCCCGTCTGAGTCGTCGACGCCGCGGCGGTGAGGCATTGCCGCCGGATCCGTTCCCGCCAGACCTCGAAGCCGACCCGGCCGTCGATGGTCGGGCTCGCCGGGCGGGTGGCGACGGCGATTTCGGAAGCAGTGCCGACGCCGAGTCCGGTGATCGTCTGCAGCGTGGATCGTGTTGCGGGGCATACGATTCCGGCCCGCGCGCGGGCCTCGGCGGCGAAGACCGCGCCCTGACCGAGACAGCGACGGTATTCTGTCGCGGCCTCGCACAGTGCGCGCAACTCGTCCGTGGTCGCGCCGCCGGCATAGGTGGCGGCCAGCCCGAGCCCGGCATACAGGTCGGCGCGGCGCGGTTCCGGGAATTCCTCGATCAACCTGCGGGCCAGCTCCGGATCGGCGCCCGAGACGAACCACAGGGCACGTCCGATGCCCTGATCGATTGCCCGCGGCGCATAGCTCGGGTGCCGGGTGGAGACCATGGGCGGCGTCCGGTCGATATGCTTGCGTTTCACGTATTGCTCTGTGCGGAAGTAGGTTTGGTGGAAGCCGTAGCCGTCCAGCGTCAACCAGATCAACACCGGATCGGTCAGCCCGCGCAGCGCGGCGCGGTGCAGTCGGCGCGGCAGCCTGGCCAGCGCCCAGCCCGCACCGACATAGATCATGTAAATGTGCTCATCGGCGACGGCGCGAAAGTCCGACAGGTGATGGTTGTGCCCCAGCGGAAGAGCGTCCCGGATGGCCAGCGCCATCGCCGCGCCCTCGAAGGCGAAACCCCTTCGCGCACTGTCGATTCGGGATAGCTGGGCGGCGGCCTCGGCCGCCGTTTCCTGTTCGGCGGCGACCGCGAATCCTTCCACGAAGGTTCGTCCCGCGACCTCGAGGCATTGTCGGGCCTCCGGATTGCGAACCGGGAAGCCGCGGACCTTCAACAATGTCTGTCGGATATCCGGTGTCAAGATCGTTCGGCGGAACCGCCCTGGAATCGAAGCCATCCGCATGCCCTCCTTCGCAGGATCTGCATTCAAGGTTGGCATCCGATTCCGGCTCGGTCTTCTTCCTCGTTGCTCACTTCATCGAAGAAAGGTAACCGCCCGGTTCAGTTGCTATTGGCTCGCCGGAACCGCAGGGGAGGAGAGGTTTTGGGGTGCGGGCCGCGGATTCGCATCGACGATATTGCGGGAATTGCGAGGCGCAGCAAATTTTGTTTTCGTCCGGCGATTCAACACCGAAACCAGATATTCACCGGACTGATTACCGACCCGTAAGTAGTTCGGCGAGGCACTAGTTGTGGCAGACGTCCGTGTCGGCGGCGAACAGCAGCAGTGAGTCGACCGCCTGTCCTGTTCCGTTGTCGTTGCTATAGATTCCCATGAATCCGTAGCGGTTCTCCGGATGGCCGGGCACCGTGGCCGAACTCCAGTTGACCCCGAATCGCAGGTCCGGGTACGCCGCGCGGACCTCGGCGAGCGTCGAACCCGCGGTGATCCCCTCCGGGGTGTGCGGGGCGTCCTTCGGAATGATCGAGACGACCTTGCCTTTATTCATATAGCCGACCCATCCGGTGCGGGTGGTGAACCGGCGGCATCCGAAATCGTCGTCCGTGCCCATGATCTCGGCGATCTTCCCGCTGTCCCTGGCCTGAGCGACGGTCATCCTCAGGTCGATTCCGTCGTAGCCGACGGGGCCGAGGGTGGCGTCCAATCGCTTCGCGGTGGTCGTCGGAGGTAAGGCGGTTACGGTCGTCGGTGTCGCCGCGGAGGTTGGCGGTGTGACGGCCGAATCCGACGGGGACCCGCCAGCCGTCGCGTGTTCGGTCGAGCAGCCCGCGCCGAATGCCAGCGCCGACATCAGGGTGGCTGTCGCGCCCAGTCGGATAGTTCGTCGCAGCGAAACCACCAGCTGTCCTTAGAAGTTCGTAACCGTTTTGCGAAGACAGCCAACGATACGCAGTCGGCCGAGTCGGCTGCGAGCCCCGAAAATCTGCTGTAGACCAGGCACCGGAGGCCCGCACGTAACGAGTTCCGGCGGTCGCCTCATTCTGCTGCCGTGGCAGCGTTCATTGCGGGCCGGGTTCCGGATCGTGCTGTGCCGCAGGAGTTTCGGGCGCGTGCGGGTCAGACTCGGCGCTCGCGCCCGGCGTACCGGTTCTCGGCGTACCAGTCCCCTCGGCCCGAGGGCAGCAGGTCGAGGACGTTCCAGACCGGGGACAACAGGTCGATGCCGCGCTGGGCGTCGTCGAGGAAGTTCGCGGGCAGCGTGTAAGAGTGCCGCACCTGGTCGCCCTCGGTGGTGAAGACGCTGATCATCGGACGCTGATCACCGTCGGGTCGCTCGGCGCTCAGATCGGCGTTGAAAGTCGTGCCGTGGCTGGAGAGGATGCGCAGCCCGTCCCATCCGCGCCGCAATGCCCAGCCGCGCAGCTTCGGCAGGGGTGCCTTGGCGATGACGGCGAAACTCGTGCGCTGGGCCAGATGATGGGCGACGCCCTGGAACCCGTCGACCCACATCGAACACATCGGGCAGGCTTCGTCGTCGTTCGGGTGGAACATCAAGTGGTAGACGACCAGGGTGTCGTGCTGCCCGAACAGCTCCCGCAATCTGGTGGTCCGGATCGGCTCATTCCTGCCGAGATCGGCTGGGCCCTCGGCGAAGGAGTAATCGTCGAGGATGCGACCGAGGGGCATCCGTCGGCGCGCGGCGGCCACCTCCTCGATCTGATCGCGCAACGTGCGCTCGGCCTTCGCCAGTTCGATACGGGCCGCGATGTACTCCTCGCTCGCACCCTTGGGCCACATCGGCTCGATCGCCGCGGCATCCACCTCACCCATGACAGGGTTTCTCCTTTGGTTTCGGATAGTGAACGTGCCGCTGCTCAAGGTAGAGCAAAGGCCCCGAGACCTCAAGGGCGACAAGCGATGACCGCGAACTCGGTGCTCGCCTGCTCGAATGGCCCACGACGACACCCATCCGCCGTTACAGTGGATCCCGAACACTATCGAAAGCTTTACCGAACCCGCTCAGCGACAGGAGACACCATGGTTGCACCGCAGTCGATCAAACCGCTGTCAGTCGATGTCGGCATGCTCATCCGTCGTCCGCCGCACGACGTCTTCGAGGCCCTGGCCGACCCCTCGATAACCTCCAAATTCTGGTACACGAAGAGCAGCGGCCGGATGGCCGAGGGCGCCGAACTCACCTGGGAGTGGGAAATGTACGGCGCGGCGCGCACGATCCGGGTCGAGAAATTCGACATCGACCGCACGATCCAGTTCACCTGGGACAATTACAACCCCGACAAGCCTACGACCGTCGAATTCTCGTTGATACCGTATGAAAACGACACCACGTATCTGCATATCACCGAGACCGGGTACACGGGCGATCTCCAAGCCCAGATCGACAGTGTCCGGGATTCCACGGCCGGATTCACCTATCTGCTCAGCGCTTTGAAAGCGGCCCTCGAACACGACGTCATACTCCGCGTGGTGCTGGACGAGCATCCACCGAACCTGCGGCTGCCCTGATGGGAACGCTCAGATGAAGTAGTACGGATAGCGGGTGACGTCGCGATGCGGGTTGCGGCCACGGCGCCGGAGCGTATCGACCGAGGCTGGGGCAGTCGAAACCAGTTCGCTATACAGCATTATCGAAGTAAAGAAGATGAGCATCATGGAATTCACCTACACGACACGCATCGCGACGACACCGGAACAGCTGTGGGCGGCATTGACCGAACCTGAATTCACCCGCCGATATTGGTTCGGCGTCGCCATGCAATCCGATTGGCGGGTGGGGTCACCGGTGAAATGGCAGAACATGCCGGAGGAGGAATTTCAGGATCTGGGCCAGGTGGTGCTGGCGGCCGACCCGTATCGAACCCTTTCCTATAGCTGGCACCTGCTACAACCGGCACACGCCATGCTCTTCGGCTGGACGGATGAGGAACTCGCCGAGTACGTGAAGGAACCGCGCACCAAGGTCACCTTCGAAATCGAACCCGAGAGCGACGGCAAGGTTCGGTTGACCGTGATCCATGACGGTTTCGAACCCGGCAGCGTCATGTATCGGGCGATCAGCGGCCAACTCGAGGGTAGCGGTGGCTGGCCCGGGCTCATGAACAATCTCAAGGCTCTGTTGGAAACCGGTGCGCCTCTCGCCACCGCGCCGTCGGCCGCCCATGCCGGTCCTGGTCATGAATGACTCGCGCGGTCCGATTCAGAAAGTGGCGAACCGATGACCACTATTTCTCGACAGCCGGCGGTTACACCAGGCGGTATGCCGCTACTGGGCCACGGGCTCGATATGAAGCGACGTCCGGGCCCACTGCTGCTCTCATTGCAGTCCGGCGATCCGGTGACCGTGATCCGGCTCGGCCGCCGTCCGATGTATGTCGTCAACGACGCCGATCTGATGCGGCAGGTGATGCGGGCACCGGAGATATTCGCCAGGGGCGGCCCGATCACCGAACGTTTCCGCGTCATGTTCGGTAACGGCCTCGGGATTTCGGACGGCGATTTCCATCGGCGCCAGCGGCGCCTGCTGCAGCCCGCATTCCACCGCACGCGGATCATCCATTACTGCTCGCTGATCAGCGAACTCGTCGTGGCCAAGATCGACGCCTGGTCCGACGGCGACACCATGCGGATAGAGCGGGAGATGGACGAACTCGCCCTGGCCAATGTCACCCAGGTGATCTTCGCGCCGGGCACCTCGCTGGACCAGCGGCGGTTCATGGACGCCACCGGAGTCGTACTCGGCGGCTTGTTCCGGCGCATGACGGATACGACCGGCCTGCTGACGAAGCTGCCGACACCGGGAAATCGCCGATACCGGGAGTCGGAGGACTATTTGCGGCGGACCATCCACGAAACGATCAGGGAGTATCGGGCGAGCGGCGAAGATCGCGGCGATCTTTTGTCGATGATGCTTCTCGCCAGAGACGATGACGGCAGCCCGAGCATGAGCGATCAACAGATACACGACGAGGTGCTGACCTTCTTCATCGCCGGAAGCAATACCATCAGCAATACTCTGTCGTGGGCCTTCCATGAGATCGCCACCCATCCGGATGTCGAGAAGCGGCTGCACGAGGAAGTGGACGGCGTGCTCGCCGGGCGGGCGGCCCAATTCGACGATGTCGGCCGATTGGAATACACCCGCCGAGTGCTCACCGAAACACTACGCCTGCGAACGCAGGGCTTTTTCCAGACCAGGATGACGACCGAGGATACCGAACTCGGCGGCTACCGCATACCGGGCGGTGAGGCGGTTCTCTACAGCTTCTACGCGCTCAATCACAATCCCGAGATCTTCGCCGACCCGGAGCGATTCGATCCCGACCGCTGGCTACCCGAGCGACTGACCGCGGCACAGCGCAATGCTTTCATGCCGTTCGGGGCCGGTGTCCACGGCTGTATCGGTGAGACGTTCTCCTGGACCGAATTGATTCTGGTGCTCGCGACGATCGTCGCGCGCTGGCGGCTGGTGTCCGTGCCAGGGCATCAGGTCCGGCCGAAACCCGCTGTCACGATGCCGGTGGACGCGCTCCCGATGACGGTGCACCGCAGGTCCGTCGCGGCAGTCTAGAGCCTGTCCTCGAAGTCCGATCCGGCCGGACTTCGAGGACAGCCCCGCGGCTACAATTCGCCGGCGATGTGATTACCCCGCGCGGCCGGGTCGTCGCTCAAATAGAATTCTCGCAAGGCTTGAATATATTCATCCGTGGTGATGTAACCATCGCCGTCGGCGTCCAACAGGGCGAATGCCTTGTTCGTCTCCTCCTCGGACATCCCGCCTTTGATCTGGGCCGCCATCATTTCCCGCGCGTTGATCCGCTTGTCCTGGTCCTTGTCCGCCGCGGCGAACACCGCCATGCTGAACGGTATCGCGGACGATTCGACGAACTGCCGGAATTCCGGATCATCGCCCCAGGACATCCAGTCGTCGATGGTCACCTTTTTCTCCCCATCGGCGTCAACCGACCCGGGCATATCCCGGAACATGCGGTGGGCCTGTCGATGAATTCTGTTCCACTCGGCCGAACGCGGCGGAAGTTCGTATGTGTCGCACCACATTTGGGCCAGTGCCGTGATATCGAGCTCGTCCATGACGCCGTCCTGGTCGGCATCGTATGCGCTGAACAACTTTCGGAGTTTATTTGTTCTCAGTGCGCTGGTCATCGCGTTATCTCCGGGTATTCGAAACGGATGGTGGAGTGCTGCTGATACTCGATCAACTAACAAATGCTATCATCTTATATAGTTATCTGACCATCGGTTCGCGGACGCCGGCTGTCGTTCACGGAACCGGTGCGAACACGCGCCGACGCTCGATGGCGGCGGATGCGAACGCGGTGGCCAACGCGAGCGTGTCGACGATTACCCCGACCCAGATGACATCGGCGAGCGACGCGTGCGCGATGACGGCGCCGCCTATCACCGGACCGATCGCATTGCCGATATTGAAGGAGGACATGACGATTGCGACGGCAAGGGTCGGCGCCGCCACCGCGAACCCGATCACCCGCGAGCTGAGCGTGGCGGTCATCGAGAACGCGCACACGCCGAGGACGGTGACCGCGGCGGACGCGGCGATCGCGTTGTGCACGACGGCCCGCAGCACCAGCATCATGATGATTATCGCGACAAGGCTGCCGATGACGTTTTTCATGGCGGACCACTGTGCCAGTCGGCCACCGATGGTGTTGCCGATGAATAATCCGACACCGAACAGGAACAGCACGAACGGAACTCGATGCACGCTGATACCGCTGACATCGGTGAGTAGCGGCTGAACGTAGGCGTACACGCTGAACAGAGCCATCTCGAACAGCACGATGGTGGCGAGGGCGACGAAAACCCGGACCTGCACCAGCGATCGCAGTTCGCGGGCGACCAGGGTGCGCAGTCCGACCTCGGGGCCGCGGTCGCGCGGCAGCCTGGGCACGAAGATCGTGACGAGTACGGCGCCCAAGGCGCTCATCACGCCGATCAAAACGAAGATGACCTGCCAATTGAACTGCGCGCCGATCAGGCTTCCGAGCGGTACGCCCGCCACGGTCGCCAGCGTCATACCGCCGAGGATCACCGCGATCGCCCGCGGCATCCGGTCGGGACCGGCCAGGGCGACGGCCATCACCTCGGCGACGGTCAACGCGGTCGCGCAGGCCATGGCCGCGATCAGCCGCATGATGAACATGACGCCGAGAACCGGGATCACGGTGAGTAGATCCGAGATGCAGAAGACGATCTGGGCGGCCAAGAGCACTGTCTTCCTGTCTCGTCCGAGGGTCAGTACGGCCATCACGGGTGCGCCGATGAGCATGCCGAGCGCGAACGCGGTGATCAGCTGGCCGACCTGGGGTACGGAGACGTGGATCGAGGAGGCTATCTGATCGACCAGCCCGGACACGATGAATTCCGAAGTGCCCAGCGCGAATACGCTGGCCCCGAGGGCATACACACCGAGCGGTAGGCGTTTGGCGGCGCCGGGTTCGGCCGGGGTGTGATCTTCCTGGGTGGTCGCTTTGAACAGCCGCCGTCGGATTTCGGACACGCTCGATCACACTCCTTGTTCATATAGTTGTTGCGCCGATGCCTGACGGCCTACGGCGCACAATGAGGTAAGTAACCGATCTTTTCGCGACAGAGTTGGAAATTGTCGTTATGCCCGGCTCGAAGGCATCGATGCGATTTTTTTCGTAGGCCGCAACCGAGTTCGCCCGCTGTTCCTGGAATCGGCGCGAGAATTCGCCGCGGCATCGGCGTGTGCGATCGAGTTTCACTGTGCCCGCATCGAGGACGGATAGCCGCTCGGTGGCGGCTTGCCTGCGTGACTGAACGACTACGCCACGCTCGATCGTGTCCGCGATGCTCATGATCGTCCTGACCGACTCGACGTGCAACCTACGGGTAGCAGGTTAGCGGGTCTAGCGAGTTGACGACACTGCCTACGGTGAAAAATACTACTACGATCTATAGCCAGTTGGGGGTGGGTCGGGGGAGCGCTGCACGCCGTGCGCGGCCACCGTGGCGAGTGCCGCATGCTCGGGGAGGGTCAGCTGTTCGGCCCGGCCTGCCGTGAAACTGCCAGGCGGCCTGTGAATTTCGTGGCGCTGGCCAGCTCCTGCTCGGCCAGGGTATCGAGCAGCGGGCGGCCGGATCGGCTCGGCGGTTGTCCTCGACCCGCTTCGCCCGCTCATCGTCGGGCGGGATCGGCGCGCAGGTGCGCTCGATCGCCCGCGGGCGGGTACCTCCGACGTACTCGGCGAGCTGGAACGTCACCGGCGTGGAATTGCCGTCGTGGGGCATCGCGCAGGGAAGGCAGATGCCCACCGATAGGAAATGTAATTCGGCGGGTCCGCACTGTGTGTGACAGGATATTTGCTGCGGCGATATAGCGCGGCCCTGAGGTAGCGCTTTCTATGCCCCGCCGAGGGGAATCGGTTTCACGGCAGATCCGGGTTCAATGCCTGGCACCGGTGAGTTTCGGCGATATCGACCGACTTTGCGACGGCGAGAACCCGGGAAGGTTGTTCATATTCTCGTGATGTCGACCGAGACGGCATTCTGCACAGGGGGCCGCAGTCAGGACGGGACGACGACCCCGTGCAGATTCCGGATCTCACGGTCGATGCGACTGTTACAGGCGGCCCGCCAGGTGAGTTCCCGCGGCCTCGAGGTCTTCGCTTCCGAAGAATTCACGAAGCGCCGCGTCGTGCTCGTCGGTGCTGATGTACCCGTCACCGTTGGTGTCGAGCGCTTGAAACATCTTCAACCCCTCGACCTGGCCTACTCCGGAGACCGATTGCAGGGTCATCCACTCGCTCAACGACAGCCTGCCGTCACCGTCGACATCGCCGAGTTCGAAGGTGAGCTGAGCCAGCGGAATGGCGACCTCGTCGACGAAACGGGGATCTTCGTGCGCGGCGATCCATTCCTCCCTGCTGATTTCCTTGTCGCCATTGGCGTCGGCGTGCCCCTGCAGGTCCTGCCATAGTCTGTTGGCCCGCTTGACGGTGCTGCGCCATTTGTCGGAGCCCGGGGCGATGTGGAATGCGTGGCACCATTTGTTGATCAACACGTCGATGTCGGACTGGTCGATCTTGCCGTCGTTGTCGGCATCGTACCGCTCGAAGTGCTTCGCGAATTTCTGCTGCTGGGCTTTCGTGACCATGGGATTTCCTATCTCATCCGGTCGGTAAGGGTACGGAGCTCTACTATGTCTACTTTACTGCCGGGGCGGCGGGTCTTCAAGAGGTAATTATATCTTAATGAAGTAACTTAGGTCTTGGGCGTAGGAAGGCGGCGGCACGTCCAGGTGCCGGAAGAAGTGACCGCCCGCGGCGGCGGCCGGCAGGGTGGGCGAAGGCATTGATGCTCGGTGTATGCGCGTCACCACGCCGGCGCCGGACCGCGGCAGGGCCCGCATCGAGGATCGGCTCTGGCCAGTTCGGTGCGCGGAGGTGAGGCCGGTCGCTGCCGGGACGGCTCATTGAATCAGGATGAAAACAACCGACATAATCGCGGTGGCAACGCCCACCGCCAGTTTCACGAACACTTCGACGTAGAATGCCTGCGTCGCTTCATCGATCAGATGCCTCGTGGGTAAACCCACATCCGCGGAACGCTCCATGGCCAGTGATCTGATGGTTTCGATTCGCCAGGCCAATGTCGACAACGCCACCGATGACGCGAATGCCGCGAGAGTGCACAGCAGCAGCGACAGCCGATTCGGCGGAGCGGGCACTGTCCCGTAGCCCTGCGTAAACGCATTTGCCGCCAATGACAACACAACCGCACTGGCCAGGTAGAAGGCGCCCGGATGGACCTGCCCCATGCTAGCGCTGATTCTACGAATCACCGAGTATCCTTGCTGATTCCGCTTCGAACATTTCCACTTCATGTGCCAGCTCGCTCAAAGCCACCACATCGCATCTGGCCTTTGCCGCGGCCTCCAGTTCGATCAGTTTGTCGGCGCGACGGGTCAATGCGTTTCGGCTGTTCACGGTCGGATCGCGGCGCCTGGTGCCGCTGCCGCTGCGCAGTTGATCCGCGAGCTGCTGTAGACCGTTGATGCGGCGGCGTAACTCGGTCTGTCCGGCGAGCGAAATCGAAGCGACTTCATTCCGGGCCATTTCGCGACGCCGACGATCCGATCCGACGAGCAGATCGCTCACCGTATCGATGAGATCTGTCGTACCGTAGCCCTCTCTATCGACGTCGCCCTTTATGACAATGTCGCCGACGCCGTATCGGAGCAGGATGTTCTTGCTGATCGCGCCTTTCAGGTGCGAGCCGGTCACCACTGCGCGCGGCAGATCGGGTCTGTTGTGCAGGATATAGGACAAGACTTCGTAACCGGAGTAGTCGTCCTCATCCGTGAGGTTGAGATCGATCAGTGCGCAGTCCACATCGGGACGTTCGAGTTCATCGATCGCCGCATCGACCCGGGTTACATGTCTCACCTCGTGACCCTGAAGGACACGCTGCACCGCCCGAGCGAACTTAATATTGTCCTCGAGCAACAATATTATCGCCATCTACACCCTCCCGGCAAATAGGCAGAATAATTACAAAAGTGGCGCCGGGCGAGCGCTGCACGTCAACCGTTATCTGGCCGCCCAGGTCCGTGACAATTTCTTTTGCTCGGGCCAAACCGAGTCCACGACCTTTGCCCTTCTTCGAGAACCCCAGTTGGAAAATGCCTGCCACATCCTCGGGCTTGATACCAGGGCCTTCATCCGACACGACGACGGAGACGGACCTGCCGGATACCGCCCCGCTCACCAGCACGCGTCCCCTGTTGCCCATCGCCTCGATCGCGTTGTACAGCAAGTTCTCGAACAGTGCGGTGATATCGCCTTTGACGCCGCGGACGAGAACACCGGCTATGCCGTCGATATCGAGCTCGACGGTGCTGTCCGGAAATTCCAGACCGAGCCGATTTCGCAATGCGGTCAGGACGCCGCGTATGCTGATTCGAGCGACCATCTGGGCACGATGAAGTTCTTCCGGAGCGCGGGCCAGCTCGGTGCAACCGTCGGTGATATCGTCGATCCACTGCGCGAGTTCGCCATCCAGTTTCACCCCGCGCAGATCCAGCTCCTCGCGTATCGCATGCACGTCACGCAGAATCGGGTCCACCGCTTTGCGTATTCGATGGGCGAAATCACCGTTGAGTCGTAATCTGGTCGCCTCGGCCCTCGACTCGGCCGCCTCCTCCCGCCGCCTGCGAACCTCGGCCGCGAGGCGTGCGCTCGCCAGTACGGCCGATGACAATACCGGTAGCGCGTCACGTTCGAGTTGGGTGAAAGCATGCGGGGCGGGCACCCGCATCAAATGTAATCCAACGAATTCCCCTTCGGCGTGCAGCGGTATCATGGCAACCGTGTCGACCGGCCCCTGATGTGTATCGAAGAGCTGTTTGAGCAGTCGGTGCGGACGGGATTTGGAATCATGGAGAATCGGTTTCGGGTTCGATCTGAACCAGTCGAGCGCGCGCCCGATATCCAAACCGGGCGGAACCATCCAGCCACTGCTGCGAAACGCTTCGCTGAACTGCTCGCTACGGCCGACGAGCCAAACGCTCGATTCGGCCGGCGCATTCATCGCGCGCCGGAGAAGTTCCACGCCCAGGGCGAGTGCGGCGCGCTCGTCCTCGCCGGTTCCCGACAATGTCAGCGCGCCCACCAGCCTGCGCAGTTGCTCCGAGAGATCCTCTCTGGCCGCACTCTCGCTGATGTGAATCGCTTCTTCGCGTGTTCTGGTGATCTGCGCCGCGTCTTCGAGGGAAACGTCCGTTACATCGATGGCCGTCTCGGCGAGGAGGTGGGTATTCGTCCGCTTATCGTAGAGTGGAAATCGAACCGTGAGGAGTAATCGCTGCGAGCCGGAGTATATTACGTCGTTCACCAGAGTCCGAATTTTGATGCCGGTTCGTACGATATTGTTGTGGTCCGCTATTGCGCGGTTGTGTTCGAGGGAATTTATCAGTAACGTGATATAGCTTTCGCCGATGGCTTCTTCGCCGGAATATCCATACAGACGCTCGGCGCCGCGAGTCCACAGTTTTATGGCGTAGTCGGCTTCCGGACCCGCCGCAGCCCACATGGATACCGAGGTGCTGTCGGCGATCTCGGCGAGGAGATGTGCGTCGTACTCATCCACTTCTGCTGTCCTTCATGTGTGCTTTCCTGCGAACAACCCGCGGATCCGGGACCAGGCCGCGGTGTGCGGGTTCGCCGACGGTTCGGCGGTCATCGTCGCCGCTGGGCGCGGCGGGAGGTGATCGACAGCGCCGTTCATGGGAACCTCTTCCACGATGTGGCTCGGCCGTTCGGGCCGTTCACCTCGGTCGCCGGTCCGCTGGGTAGGTCGTCCGGCCATCGTCCGCTGCGGCGCTCGAGTAGCTACATATTACATAAGTTTTCTGTGATTTTCGGGCTCTGCGGCCTCGTAGCGGGCGATGCGATGTCGAATGCCGCTGCCATCCAAGGGCTTCGCGTGGCCATGGGGTCCATCGTGACCTCGCGCAGCCGTGTCACCGGGTGCCTGCTACCCGGCGTCTGTTACTATATATTAATATATTGTTATAGTGGACTCGGAGCTGCGTCGCCCCTGCGGGCACGCACCGAGGTCGGACCTGCCTTCTCGCCAGCGGTGGCGACGCCTTGAATTGCCGAGAGCGCGGATGCGTCTTCCCGACGGGCGTCAGCTCGTCGGCACGATCAAGACTTCCCGGCTCGATGGATCATCGGCGAAGGTGCGTCCTCGCCGTCATCCACCGGCCATGATCATTTCTCCCGGCGCGGCGCCTTCGAACGCGAAACGCCTTCGCTCGCTCTCGATTTCAAACAACCTCGGCGCTGTCTCCGCTGATACGCCACGCTCGGCGCCGACACCCGAACCTCCGATCGAGGTCGCGCCGGCGATCTCCGGGCGGGCTGAGGCGTGTGGATTGCGGGCTGGGAAGCCACGAACCTGTGATCCGACCGTGTTTGGCCCTTCTTCCTCGTTGCTCAATCTAGAAAATGGAAGTATTCTACCGTCCAGTTGCGTCAATCACGGTGGCCATCCGAGCCGCCGTCGGGCACTCCGTTCGCTTGACTTGGGGCTTTTTGGCTTGCGTTGGGGCTACGGGGGAAGGGGGCACTGAGGAGAAGTGCATCCCCCTGCGGAATCGACGGCTTCACACACCACCCGTTCATTCCGCGGCCGAAGGACCACCGACATTTTCATAATGGCGTGCGGCCTTTGCAACGACACCTGAATGGTTCGACCTCGGTGCCAGAGGCGGCCGGTCAGTTTCAAACCGACGGCAGCGACCATGTTGCGTTGCCCGAGCGCTAAGCGCTATTTCTCAGTTATTTTGCGGCCGAACGGCTGTGGGAGAACTCGCCTCCGCAGCCGCCAACTCAGGCATCCCTGGATTGTTATGAGTTTGGGAGAGTTCGTGTCCGACCATATCGCTGACAGCATCAAATATATGTGGGACAACTGTGGGCAACAGGTCTCACTGAATGACCTCGCCGATGTTGCCAGATACAGCAAGTTTTACTTCGTCAGACGATTTCACGCCGAAACCAGCTGGTCGCCGGCCCGGTTTCTCGCGGCGATCCGTCTGGCGCGAAGCAAGAAGTTATTGGCGACCACGTCGATGAACGTCTCCGATATCTCCTGCGCCGTCGGATACCTGAGTTACGGGACATTCACGTCGCGGTTCACCGAAGCGGTCGGACTGAGTCCCTCGCAGTATCGTCGCTACGTCCGAGGTGAGCGGGTTCCGCTGAGATGGTCCGAGCAGCTTGCCGACTGCCGCAGGGAGTCCGGCACCACGCTGTTGTGCGGAAAAATATCCGATCCGGGCGGAGCCATAGTGGGCCGCGGGTACATGAGTATATTCTCCGCGGCAAACCCGCTGACGTCGGCCGCCGCATTACTTATCGTCGCAAACCAGGGGGCGTTCAGCCTGGGCTGCTTGCCGCCCGGGAAATGGGTTGCTCGAGCAATTGCCATCTCGACCGTCCGTGACGACGGAAAACGTAGGGCAACCCGGGAGGCTCGTATGGGAATCTGCGAGTTCCCACTTCGGGAAAACGATCGACTCGAGATCAGCATCAGATTGAGTGAACTGACGATTCGGACCGCGCCCTTCTTGCCGGCACTTCCGCAGCTTTGAGTACCGGACTGCCACCGAGGTGATCTCAGCAAGATCGTGGACCAGCTGACCGTTCGGCCGGATGTTGTCGCGCAACCGGACGGCCGGTGCACGGCTGAAATCGCGCCAGATAGGCGACGGTCGGCCCGCTCCGTGCGGCGAGGTGCAGCCCGCAGGAGTCGGCCATGGTGTGCAACCGCCCGAAAGGGATCCAGTGCGGATCGAAGAATTCGCCCACCACCAAGCGCCCGGCTGGGTTGAGCACCCGCACGGCCTCCCGCAGGACCCGTTCCGGTTCGGGGACCTCGCCGAGCGCCGTTATCAGATACATGGCGTCGAAGGTGTTGTCCGGAAACGGCAGGTCCCGCGCATCACCCTGGGTGCCAACGATATTCGTGATGGACCGGGCCTCGGCGCGGCGCCTGACATGTTCGAGCATGGCCGGCTGGATGTCGAGAACATCCAGTTGTCCGTCCGCCCCGAGCTGTGGGGCGACATGTAGGGACTGCAACCCGGTGCCCGGCCCGATCTCGAGAATGCGCTCGCCGGCGCGTGGCCGCAGCACGGCGTCCAGTCGTGCGGCGGTCAGCAGCGGCAGCGGGATGTCCAACATCCAACGCTGACCGTACGGGAACGGTGCCCGGTCGCCGAACCACAGTACGGCCGCGGCCGCACCGGCGCCCAGCGCCAAGCCTGCGGCGGAGACGGTCGGACATCTCATGGTCGTGTGCTCCCTGCTCGTGTAATTCGAAGGTGTTCAACGGATTTCATGTCCAGGCGGTCGGCTTTCCCACGCCGGTCATTCAGGGCGCGGCCATGCCGTGTCGGCAAAATAGGCTGGGCAGCAGCGGTTTCTGTCGATTTCTGCGCATGGATGTCTGCTCTCGGTGTCGATTTCGCTGGTGTGTAACCAGTTTCGAAGCGAGAGCCCGCGCGGTCGGTAGTGCGACCATGCGTCTTCACGGTGGTACTGGCAACACCGCGCATGGGCATGTCCGTGTGCCGGCCCACCGTTTCGTCGACCCCTTACAAGGTCAGGCTGTTCTTCGGTTGTAGCCTTGTCGGGGAAGGGAATTCCGGATGGACACGTTGGACTACGGCCTCGTCCGACCGTCGCTGGCGCAGTCGGACCTGACGCGGATCGCGTCGTACCTGTTCTGGTTGATGTTCCGCAACATCGCCTCGGACGGGTTCGTATTCGAGGATCCGGTCAATGCCGGGATCCTCTCGCGGCCGGGGTGCGTGATCGCCTCGCCGTCGTGGGAGAACAGTGCGACGCGGGTGTCGCAGGACTACGTCTACAACTGGACCCGGGACGCCGCCGTCGTCGCCATGGAACTCGCGGTAGGGCCGATGGCCACCGATCAGCCGCTCATCGACTACGTGAATTTCGCACGGCTGTGCCAGAATTCGGGCGGCGCCTTCGACCGGGCCTGCTACCTCGTCGACGGCACCCCGCGGAACTGGACCGACCAGGCGGACGGACCGGCGCTGCAGACGCTGGCGATCCTGGCCATGTACGGCGCGCTCGACGCGGGGACCCAGGCGACGGCGCGCGCCGTCGTCACGGCGAACCTGAACTTCCTGCGCGACTCGTATCAGGGCGAGACCTACAACCTGTGGGAAGAGGTATACGGCGCTTCCTTTTTCGCGCGCTCGGTGCACCTGCGGTGTTTACGCGCGATGAGAACCGACCCATTGGGCATCGGCGTACCGGACTGGGTGGCGACCGCCATCGGCTGGCTGGAGAATTCGCTGCAGGGCCATTGGACCGGCTCGTACTACCAGTCGATGCTGCCCGCGCCGAACAACTTTCGGGCACCATACGATCCGAATATCGACATCGTGATGGCGGCGGTCTACGGCGGGGTAGCGGTGGCCGACACCAGGTTGCTCGCGACCGCCGCACTGCTGCGCGCACAGTGGGCCGACCCGGCGTCGAAGTACTTCTACCCGATCAACGGCGACGACCGCGGGCGAGGCATCGGCCCACTGCTCGGCCGATATCCGGGTGACGTGTACGACGGCGATACCGACGCACAGGTGGGGGACCATCCGTGGGCGCTGTGCACGGCCAACTTCGCCGAATTGCACTATCGGCTCGCCGCGCACATCGATGCCACGAAAACGATTCCGCTGGACGAGAACTCCGCCGGATTCTTCGACCGACTCGACATCGGCGCGTCCACCACACCCGACGCGGCGGTTTCGGCACTGCGCACCGCGGGCGATCGGATGCTCGACGCCCTCGTCTTCCACAGCGATCATCTCGAACTCAGCGAACAGTTCGACGCCACCTCCGGATATCAGAAGAGCGTCCGGAACCTGTCATGGAGTTACGCCGCATTCCTCTCGGCGGTACGGGCCCGCGAATACGGAATGCCCGGCTGACGCCCCTCACCTGCCGACCGGTCGGCAATCACGTTGCACCACAGTCATTTCGAAGACAGGCCCCGTGACCTCGAAACAAGGGGCGTGACAGAGTATGTGGTATCGCGGATGATTCGGGGTTGACTGACCGCTGTCGGGGGGATCGAACGTGGTGACATTTTCGCAGCTTCGCAATGCCAAACCCGGGTCGTGGATCGCCGCGGCCGATGACATGTTGGCGGCCGCGAAACAGTGTGAGCGCATCAAGGACGACATTCACGACAACGGCGTGAAACCGTTGGACGAGCATTGGCGTAGCAATCTGGGAACGGCCGCGAAAGATACGCTGATTCGCATCGCCGATCAGTCCGAGGTCGCATCGATTCTGGCCAGGGCCACCGTCGATCCGCTCGATACGCTCGGCCGCGCGGTCGAGATCGCGCAGCGCGAACTCGAGGACGGTGTGCGGATCGCGCTGAACGCCGGATTGAACGTCGACGAATCCACCGGCACCATTTCCGTTCCGTCCTGGGTGCACCACGATGAGCCCGAGGAGCAGATGCGGGTCGGCCGGGCTTTGCGGGATGCCCAGCAGATGATCAAGGACGCGTTGGAAGCCGCCGATCAGGCGGATCGGCTGTGCGCCCAATCCATCGACGACGCTTCGAAGTTGGATCCGTCGACGACGACCGATCAGAACCTCGACGATATGATCGGCAAGGCGCAGCAGATTCAGGCCGACGACGCGAAACGGGCGCTGGAGGAAATCCGCGACACCATTCCCGACGGGCTGCCGCCGAATCTGGTCGAACAGTGGTGGAACAGCCTGACCCCGCAGGAGCAGAGCGAACTGAAGCTCGCCACTCCGATCGAGCTGTACGACCTGCCCGGAATTCCCGACAGCGTCAAGAAGGAAATCGATCGTCCCGAAAACGGATACAGCACGATCGGCGCGTTGAAGTACGCTCGCGAGCACGCCAACGACACCTCGATCGACTGGGAAAACAGCAACAATTGCACCAATTTCGCATCTATGGTGCTGGCCTACGGGGGTGGAATGCGCCAGAAGGAGGATTTCTGGCCGCCGCGGCACTGGGATCGCGATGGGTGGAGCGACGGGACGAACGGTCACCGCGATATCCTGTCGCCCGGCTGGAGCCACACGCCGTCGTGGGGCTCGGCCGAATTGAATCGGAAGTTCTTCCTGGATCACGGCGGTCAGGTCGTCGCATCGTCCGACCATCGGGCGGGCCTGGCCGGTGCGCAGCCGGGAGATCTCATGTACTACACCATGACCGAGGACAAGGACGAAAGGCTGCACGCGGGACAAACCCATCACACGGTGGTCGTCACATCCGTGCTGCCCGACGGAAATGTCTTGTACACACAGCATTCCGGTTGTGCCGAGAATTATCCGTTCGACGGTCGCCTGCCAGAATTCGAGGAGGGCGACGGTCGGCAGAAGGTGGAGGTCGTGCGACCGAAGGTCACCTGGTGAACAGACGCCGGTGGCTGCTGCCGCTCGTCGCACTGCCGATCGCGACGGTCACCATGTTGGTGATCCGCATCGGGATGGTGCGGGATCGCGCCGGCGATTGGTCGGGCGAGCAATGCGTTGTCGGGCCTTATGATCCAGCCGAGCGGACCTACCTCTACGTCGTCACCGTACTCATGGTGCTCACCGCCGCGCTGGCAATCTATCTGCTGCTGAAGGTCCGTGATCGTGCGGTGCGTATCACGGCTGCCGTGGTTGTCGCGGCGACGGTGATCGGGGCGCTCTACCTCGTAACGGTGTGGGGCGGTATGGAATACAACAACCGGCCCGTTCCGGAGCTGCCGTGCCCGGACCGGTGGGAGAGGGGAAACTGAGATGTCCGACGAGATCTACATCGCGCCCGATCAGGTGAAATCCTCAGGGGACCTGTTGGATTCGATGGCGGCGGCGGCCCGCACCGAGACCGACAAATGGTTCGATACTCAGGCCGTGGCGGCATCGGATAACGACGGTTTCAGCGCGGGGCCGAAACTGGTTGCCTACGCGACGAATCTGCACAAGCTGGTGAACGGATTCATCGACGATCTCGCCACCAATGCGAAGGGGATCATCGACGCCGCCAACGCGCTGCAGATGGTCGGCCACGACAATGTGATCGGCCTCGACCGGGAGCTCACGGTGCTGAACGGCCTTCGGCAGGAACCGAATCCGGGCCGGTAGGCGGTCGGCGGTAAACGATCAATTTCGGCTCGGGCGGGAGGCTGAAGCGTCGGCCTTGCGAAAGTCGGCTGATATCGGTGCGCAGTGCGGGGTCGGCGGCTTTGCCGAGCGCTTCGAACGCCGAATCACTGTAGCAGCGCAACATGGTGATCGTCGCGTCGTGCATGATCGGCCAGGTCGCCGCGGGCCCCTTGGTGACGGCGAGAAATGCGGCGAACGGCAGCGTCACGAACGGTTGCAACAGAAACGCCGGTGTCGACATGCGCGGCAGATCGACTACCGCGAAAATCCGGCTCACCCTGGTAGCTTCGCGAATGGCCAGGCACGCGGCGGCCGGGGGCAGATGATGAAATGCCTGCGCGAACACCACGATATCGAAGCTGCCGTCGGCGGCGTCGATGGCGGTAGCATCGGCCACCTTCGCGTGCGCTCGGGGTTCCCCGCCGAGCGCGGCGGTGATCCGGTGTACCGAAGTCGGGTCGAGATCGGTGGCGGTCACCTCGGCCTTGGGGTGGGCCGCCAGGATTGCCGCCGACAGTTTTCCGTGCCCGGCGCCCAGCTCCAGGATCCTCGGCTCCGCGATATCGGCCGTCAAATCGAGCACCGCCTTGGCGATCCGCTCATTCAGCCCGGCACGCTCACCGATGTCCTCCAGAGCGTCGATCACTCGTTGTTTGACCCGGTCGGGGACGTCATATCGGTCGGTGTATTCGAGCCGATCGGTCTGTAGCAAGCGATTCAGCCAACCAGCGTCCGGCCCGCCCCGGGGCATTCCTCCGATGGTCTCGAAGGTGGGACTGACAACTGGGGCCTTCGACATCGCAATTCCTCGGGATGGATACAGGCAGGGCCTGCGCGCTGAAAAACGGTACCGTTCCACTGAAGCCCACCCCCTGGAGAAACGCAACCGTTTCTTTTGGGGTCGCCGAGCATCCGAATGGCGGCCCGGTAGTGTGGAACGGTGCCGTACTAGCGGAGGAGGGTCGTGCCGGAAACGAAAGCACGCATCCGCAGGCCTCGGATGACGCCGGCGCGTGAACATGAACTCCTCACCGCCGCAGCGGATTTGCTGCGGGAGGTCGGCTACGAGGCGCTATCGATGGAAGGTGTCGCGGCGCGGGCGCGATGCAGCAAGGTCACCTTGTACCGGCTGTGGTCGAGCAAGCCGCGACTCGTCGCCGCGGCGATCCGTGAACTCGGATCCGCCGATTTGAGCGAGATCGACACGGGCTCATTGCGTGGCGATCTGATCGCCGGTGCCGAGGCAGTCCTGTCGGGGCAGTCGTTCAGCACGGTCGCCGCCGTTCACAACGCGGCTCGCACCAACGCCGAACTCGATGATGTGTTACGCGCCGAATTATTGGACCCGGGCGCCGAATTCGTGAACCGGTTCGTCGAACGCGCCGTGCGGCGCGGCGAACTCGACCATCACCCCGCAGCCGCTGCCTACCTGCCGCACCTGCTGTTCAGCTTCTTCGGTACGACAAGGTTCTTCGCAACCTATCCGCTCACCCTCGACGACTTCGTCCGCTACATCGACAGTGTCGTCATGCCCGCGCTGCTCAACTCCTGACCCGGGCGCTATCCGACACCATCGCCGAGCGCTCGACAGCCACCATCAGACCGGCGAAACACCTTACGGCCGCCGCGTTTTCCGGTCTGCCCTCGGCGAGCCGATCTCGTCCTGGAACGGATCGGAAGCGAGAGCTTTGTCCAGAAGGGCGCCGAGCTGATCCAGTTCGGTTTGCGACAGGCCGTGGAATGACCGCTCGGTGATCGAGTCCATGATCGCCTGGCCCTCGGCGCGCAGTTGTTCGCCCTGTTCGGTGAGCCGGTGGCGGACGGCGCGGCCGGGGCCTGGGATTCGTTCGATCAACCCGCGATCGGCCATGCGGGTGGCCAACGAGCCGAAGGATTGGTCGGTTTGGAAGGTCAGGAGGGCCAGGTCGTGCAGTGAGGCGTCCGGGTTGCGCTGCAGGTGGCGAAGCGTGTCCCACTGGACGAGGGACAGTCCCAGCGGTGCCAGGGCGCGATTGAGCGCGCGGTGGTGGCGGTACTGCAGCCGTTTGACGGACAGGCCCACCTCTGCTGGTCGATAGCTCATGACGCCGATCCTAGCGGCTCGAGAGAAGGTTGTTTATATAAGGAACCTGATATAAGCTTCCTGATATCAGGTTCCTTACGTAGTCGATAGTTCGAAGGATCAGGCAATGAGCACCACCGTTCCAGCCGGCAGCCTGCGGCCCACTCGCACCGAAATCCACACCCTCACAACCGATCCGGTCGGTCACGTCGAAATCACCGTCGCCGACCACGACCGCACCCGGCCCTTCCTGCTGCTGCACGGCGGCGGGGGAGTGTCCACCATGACCGGGTTCGCCGATCTGCTGGCCGAGCGCACCCACTCCCGTGTACTGGTGCCGACCCACCCCGGTTTCGCGGGCACGCCGAAGGCGGACGGGCTCACCGACGTCCGCGCGCTCGCGAAAGCGTATGTGGCACTGCTCGATCGGCTCGGCCTCAGCGATGTGACCGTGCTCGGCAACTCCTTCGGCGGCTGGCTGGCCGCCGAGATCGCCCTGCAGGCCAGTCCGCGGGTCAGCGGCGCGGTCCTCGTAGACGCCATCGGCATCGAGGTCGATGGCCACCCGATGACCGATGTGCGCGGCAAGACCATCGACGAGATCCGCGCACTCTCCTGGCACGACCCGCACAAGGCCCCGATCGCGCCCGAGGGCGGCACCGGCCCGAGCCCGGACGTGCTGGCGTTGATCGGCTACACCGGCCCGGCCATGACCGATCCGACCCTGGCCGCCCGCCTGGCCGCCATCGACGTGCCGGTCCACGTGATCTGGGGCGAAAGCGACCGCATCGCCGACCCGGACTACGGAAAGGCCTATGCCGCAGCGATTCCCGGCGCGGCATTCACCCTGCTGCCCCACACCGGCCACCTGCCCCAGGTCGAGACGCCGGAGGAACTGCTCGGCGCCATCCTCGACCTCGACCTGCCCAAGTAAGGACCGCGACCATGACCACTGCCGACCTCACCGTGACCCGCATCGGGCACGCCTGCCAGCTGATCGAATTCGGCGGGCTGCGGGTCCTGACCGACCCGTGGTTCACCGAGACCGCCACCTACCACCAGGGTGAACCGGTCACCGCGACCGTCGCCGAGCTGGGCCGCATCGACGCCGTCGTGATCAGCCACGAGCACTACGATCACTGCGATCTGGACGCCCTGGTCGCGGGCGGTTTCGACCTCGACATCCCATTGATCGGCCCCGCCACCGTGACGGCCATCGCGGCCCGCAAGGGCTTTCGGGAACTGCGGACCATCGAGGCCTGGGAGTCCACGACCGTCGGCGAGCTGACGGTGACGGCCACACCCGGCGAGCACGGTGTCCACGAGGTCACCTTCGTGCTCCGATCCGGCGGGCGCACAGTCTTTTTCGGCGGTGACTCGCTGCGGGTGCCCGAACTCGACACGCTCCCTTCCCGTTTCGGGAAGATCGACCTGGCGATCCTGCCGACCAACGGCCTGTGCGTGCGTCCGATGAACATGCGCCAGGTCGTCATGGACGCCAAGGAAGCCGCGGCCCTGACCGCCGTGCTGCGCCCGACCCTGGCGATCCCGCACCACTACGCCTTCCACAGCGGCCGTCTCGGCGACCGGATGATCACCAAGGGCGACCGCGACCCCCGCCACTACGCCGACGCGGTCGCCCGCCTCGCCCCCGATGTCGAAGTCCGCATGGTCCTGCCCGGAACGCCGGTGCGGGTCGCATGACCGCCACCCGTCGCCATACCCGAGATCCCGACGACGTTCCGGACGGCGAGCGGCCCATGGTCGCGCTCCGCAATGCACAACCTAATGCGGCCAGATGTCGAGTGGGACGAAATCCGTTGCGCGGCCTCGATCGTCGAGTAGCCGACCGAGGCGTTTGACGTGCCGGAGCGCGAGCGCGACATCGACCACTTCCACGTCGCTGACCTGCTCGGCGAGTGCGGCTTGGAGCCGGTGGATATCGCCCGCGGATCGCAGCCACACCGCGATCATCAGGTTCGCTCGGCCACCGGTCACCGAGGCGCAAAGGCGAGTCTCGGGCAGTGTCGCCAGCTGCCCGGCCACCGTGTCGAGGCGGTTCGGCGCGACTCGGCACCACAGGGTCGCGCTGATCGGCCATCCCGACATCGGTTGTGCCACTTCGCATCGCAGGGTGATGTGCTGAGCGGCGAGCAGGGAACTCACGCGGCGGCGCGCGGTGGAGACGCTGACCCCGCTGTCGGCGGCCAGTTCGGCGAAGCTGGCGCGCCCGTTGCGCTCGAGTGCGGTCAGCAGCGCCGCGTCTCGTGGGCCGATGGGTTGGCGCGGGGCCGGTTGGGGGTCGGGTCGTGAGGCGCGAATCCGGTTGCCGAGCAAGGGATCGAGCGCCCGCAACTCCCAGCGGCTGCCCTCGGCGTGGAGCGCGGTCATCACATGCGTCCGGCAGTCCCGCACGCCCCGGATCCGGCCCAGCGAAGTAAGCACATAGGTCGACAGTTCGGCGAGGCCGGGGGCGAACACCGTCAACAAGAGATCGCTGTCGCCGGTGATGTGCTCGATGGTCCCGACTCGCCGGTCGTGACACAGCCGATCGGCGACGGCACCGGCTTTGCCTGCGGCGCAACGCACTTCGATACACGCACCGATCACCGTCCCGAGCGAGAGCTGGGCGCGGTAGACGCTGATCCAGGCCAGCCCGGCGGCGGTGAGCCGATCCCAGCGCCGCGCCACCGTCACGGGGTCGACTCCGAGCACCTCACCGATCAGGTTCCAGGGCGCGCGCGGATTGAGCTGTAGCGCGTTGATCAATTGCAGCTCCAGCTCATCGAAAGCGACCGAATCGTGCATATCTGCGCCTTTATTGCTCGATAGCTGCGAATTTCGAGTGAACTTCGAACGGCACTATAGCGTTCCCGGCACCCATCGTTCACCACCGAGCCCGCCGCCCGGTGCAGGGGAGAGGAACCAAGTTATGACAGCCGCGACCTCGTTCGGTCGATCCCCGGCACCACCCGGCTCGACGGTTTCCGGAAGTCGGCGCGAACTCGCCGCCGCGACCGTCGGCGCGGTGGTCGAATCCTTCGACTGGAGCGTGTATGTGGTGTTCGCCGCGTTCTTCGCCCCCGACCTGTTCGGATCCGATTCGGTCGGTTCGATGCTGGCCGTCTACGGTGGCTTCGCCGTCGGATTCGTGGCAAGGCCCGTCGGCAGCATCGTATTCGGCCGCATCAGCGACCGTCGCGGGCGCAAAGTGGCCTTGCTGGTGAGCATGTCGATCATCGCGATCGCCAGCTTCGCCATCGCGGTCATGCCGGGCACGGCGACGATCGGGGCCTGGTCGGCGGTCCTGGTGATCGCGTTGCGGATCGTGCAGGGCCTCGCCTACGGCGGGGAGGGGCCGACCGTCGCGGCCTACGTCGCCGAGACCGCGCCGCCGCGGCGGCGTTTCCTGTTCAGCGCTATCTCCTACGGCGGCATAATGTTCGGCTCGCTACTGGTATTCGGGTTCGTCGCGATCCTGACCGCGTGGGTCGGCGCCGACGCGTTGCGCGACGGCGGCTGGCGGGTGGCCTTCGCCGCGGGCGGACTGCTCGGCCTGCTCGCGGTGTGGGTACGGACATTCGCGCCCGAAAGCGCGGAGTTCGAACGCGGCGGCCGGGCCGCGTCACGGCGACGCTCGTCGATCGCGTCGATATTCCGTAACCATCCGCATGCGGTGATCGCCCTGTTCCTCAACACGCTGGGCGGCACCGTCTCCTACTATTTCGCGCTCGTCTACCTCCCCAAGTACGCTGCGGCGCTCGGCGTCGCCAAGGCGGCCACCGCCACGGGGTTCATGACGATCGTGCTCGCCATCGTGCTCGCCGGAATGCTGGTCGCCGGTGCGCTCGCCGACCGCTTCGGCCTGTTGCGCGTCATCCGAATCGGCAACGGCCTCAACATGATCGGCGTACTGCCGCTGACCGTCGCAATGGCGAGCGGGCTGGTTCCGTTCCAGATCGCGGCGATCGGGCTGGGACTGGGCGCGGCCACCTCCATGGCGGTGAGCAACGTGGTGGGAGCCCTGCTGATGCCCGTCGAGATCCGCGCCGTCGGCACCGGCATCGTCACGGCCACCACCATCGCCGCGTTCGGTGGCACCTTCCCGATGGTCGCCGAGGCGTTCACCGGCGCGGGTCTGACCCGGGCCGTCCCGTACTACGTGCTCGCGGCCGCGATCGCGGGCTTCGCCGGCACGTTCACCATGACCAAAGTCCGCTGTTTCACCGATACGATGAGGGAGACCGTCCATGTCCGTCCGTGACGATGCCGCAGCGATCCAGGGAGATCTCGTCCAACTGCGCCGCGCCCTGCATCGCGAGCCCGAGCTCGGGCTGCAGCTGCCGAGAACACAGGAGAAGGTCCTCGCCGCGATCGATGGCCTCGGTCTGGAAATACATCTGGGACAATCGCTTTCGTCGGTGACCGCGGTGCTGCGCGGTGCCCGGCCCGGGCCGGCCGTGCTGTTGCGCGGCGATATGGATGCGCTGCCGGTGACCGAGCGGACCGGCCTGGATTTCGCCGCCCCCGCGGATCGGATGCACGCCTGCGGCCACGACCTGCACACCGCGATGCTCGCCGGGGCGGCGCGGCTGCTCAGCGCGCATACCGACCGGCTCGACGGCGACATCGTCTTCATGTTCCAACCCGGCGAGGAGGGCTACGACGGCGCCCGCCACATGGTCGCCGAGGGCGTGCTCGACGCCGCCGGATCCCGCCCGGTCGCCGCATACGCACTGCATGTGATGAGCTCGCAGATCCCCACCGGGGTTTTCACTACGCGCCGCGGCCCGCTGCTGTCCGCCTCGGATACGGTGCGGGTGACCATTCGGGGCGCCGGTGGTCACGGCTCCATGCCGCATCGGGCGCTCGACCCGATTCCGGCCGCATGCGAGATGGTGCTGGCACTGCAGACGATGGTGACCCGCGGCTTCGACATCCATGACCCGGTGGTGATCACGGTGGGGTCACTGCACGCGGGCACCCAGCACAATGTCATCCCCGATGAGGCGTATTTCGAGGCGACCGTGCGGTCCTACTCGGCCGAGGCACACGCCAGAGTCAAGGATGGTTTCGTCCGCACCGTGCGCGGGCTGGCGGACGCGCACGGCCTCGACGTCGATATCGACTACATCGAGCTGTACCCGGTGACGGTCAACGATCATCGTGAAGCCGAATTCGCCGCCGACGCGGTCACCGACCTGTTCGGCGCGGAACGCTTTGCGTGGCAGGACAATCCGGCCGCCGGATCCGAGGACTTCAGCCGGATCCTCGGCGAGATTCCCGGCGCCATGGTCTGCCTCGGCGCACCACCGGAGGGCGCCGATCCGGCGACGGCCCCGGTCAATCACTCGCCGCGTGTTCAGTTCGACGAATCGGTACTCGCCGACGGCGCGGCCCTGTATGCCGACCTCGCCATCCGTCGCCTCGCGGCACCGAGAGCCGCGTAGCGGATCGGTTGCCTCTGGCCTGGGAGAGCAGTTCGTGGCAGCGAGATCCGGCGCGGACCACCTACGCCTTGCCCTGGTCCGGAACTGGGACGAGGCGTGGTGGCGTAGGGTCGAGGCAACGAGGTCGTCGAGGCCTTCCAAGCAAAGGACCAACCAGTTGTCCGACAAATCTCCGCGTAGCAAGATGTCCAAGGCTCAGGGCAAATCCCTGAAGGAAAAACGAGCGGAGAAGAAGGCCAAATCGGCCAACCCGCAATCCGGAATCGAAGGCTTCGAGAACAAGGGTAAGAAGCGCGGATAAACCTGACGTCGCCCGCGCCGAGGATGGCCTGGACGAATATTCCGTGGGCAAAGTGGCTCCATCCTCGCCGCGGTCGACTATTCGAGGTAGTCGTGCAGTACTCGTGAGCGGGATGGGTGACGCAGTTTCGACATCGTCTTCGACTCGATCTGCCGGATTCGCTCCCGGGTGACGCCGTAGACCTTCCCGATTTCGTCGAGGGTTCGCGGCTGCCCATCAGCAAGGCCGTAACGCAGGAGCATGACGCCGGCTTCGCGCTCGCTGAGTGTGTCGAGTACCGCCCGCAATTGCTCCTGCAGCAGGGCGAACGCCACCGCCTCGATCGCGACGACGGCCTCGGAGTCTTCGATGAAGTCGCCGATTTGGGTGGCGCCCTCGTCACCGACCGTCTGATCCAACGAGATCGGCTCCCGTGCGATCTGCCGAATCTCCAAAACCCTCGCGGGGGTGATGCCCAATTCCTCGGCCAGCTCTTTCGCGGTGGGCTCGCGGCCCAGTTGTTGAAACAGATCGCGCTGCACCCGTCCGAGTTTGTTGATGATCTCGACCATGTGCACGGGGATGCGTCTGGTGCGGGCCTGGTCGGCCATGGCGCGGGAAATCGCCTGCCGGATCCACCACGTGGCGTAGGTCGAGAACTTGAATCCCCTGCTGTAGTCGAACTTTTCGACCGCCCGCAGCAGACCCAGATTGCCCTCCTGGATCAAGTCGAGAAAGGCCATACCGCGCCCGGTGTACCGCTTGGCGATCGACACCACCAAGCGCAGATTTGCCTCGAGCAGATGATCCTTCGCTCGGACACCATCCAGCACGATCCAGGTCAGATCTCGGCACTGTGCCGCATCGAGATCCGATGGGCCCTCGGACTCGATTCTCAGCTTCTCCGCCGCATATAGTCCGACCTCGATCCGGACTGCCAGATCGACCTCTTCGGCCGCGGAGAGCAGGGGTACTCGTCCGATCTGCTTCAGATACGCCCGTGTCGAGTCCCCACCGGCGGTGAGCTCGGCTTCTTTTCGGGCCCGACGCAGTGTCGGGGACTCGTCCTCGTCCCACAGGTCGGCGTCCGCGGCGTCAGCTTGTTCGGCAAAAGCGCCGGTGGGATCTCGGTCATCCGTATCGCCTGCGGTCGTCACCACATTCGCCTCTCCGAGAGATTCGGGCGGCATCGCGATTCGAGCAACAGGACCGCAGAGAGGCCTCGAGTGGCTCGGCAATCACCGGGACCACTGACCAGCATACTTGGCCAACCGACGGTGTGGCGATTGGAGTCGAGCCCGAGGATTTGTCAGCAGGAGATATTGCCCGGGCCGACGTCGGTGCCGAGCACGCCGACGAATTGCCGGTAGAGATTGATCCGGTCGTCGCGCTCGTCGGGATTCTTGCCGTCGCATTCCAGCGCGCCGTTGATGCTGCGGATCGTTTCGCCGAAACCTCTTTCGTGCACCATCGCGTCGTGCGGGGTCATCGTCCCGGCGCCCGGCTGACTGTTCCAGAACCACAGCGCGGTCTGCCAGGATACGGCCGGGTCCCGTTCCGCCAGGTATGGGTCGTTGAGCAGATCGAGGTGCAGGGCGTCACCGGCCGCTTTGTAGTTGAAATTCCAGCTCAGCTGCAGCGGGCCGCGCCCGTAATAGGCACTCTGACCGGCCGGGCATCCGTACGGCTGGCTCTGGTCGCAGTAGTGGCTGTAGTTGGCAGTGTTCTGCTCGACGATGTACCGCAGGCCGACGGTTTCGTGGCCCACATTGGCCAGGAAAGCCGCGGCCTCGCGCGCACGTACCGCATCGCTGCCAGTGTTGGTGAATTCCGGGTACGCGCTCAGCGAAGAGATCAGCCCCTGGTAGGTGTAGAAGGGGTTCCGATCCGGGAACATCTGGTTGAACTGCGCCTCGCTGACCACGAACGAGTCGGTGGCCGCGGCAGGTATCGCCGCGCCGGCGACCATCAGCCCGCTCATGATCGTCACGGTGTTCAGCGCGACCGCAAGACGGAATCGAAATCCGGACAGGGTGCGGGATAGGGACGATCGTATTAGTTGTGTCATGACATTTGCTTTCGGATTGTGCCGCCCTCGGAACAGCCGGGCGCAGGTTTATCGGGTGGTCAATTCGCCAAGGGAGTTACCTTGATCGGCGGGATGCTGTCGAGGCAGGATTGTGGGCCGGGGCTTCCGGTTTCGATGAATCGCGCCACGATGCCCGCCACGCATCCGCTGGGTTCCTCGTTGGGGGTGTGGCCGAGGTTGGGCACGGAAATGAAAGTGGCGTGCGGGAATTGGGCGGCGGCGAGCTTGCCGTTGGCGACGGGGGTGATCGCGTCGAGATCGCCCGCCAGGACCAGCACCGGAGTGTCGGGCAGCGCGGCGCTGTCGGCCCGGACGTGCTCCACCGCAGGCCAGCGGATGCAGACATCCCCGCCGTCGCGCTGTCCGGCATCGAATCCGTCGGCGCTGAAGGCGCCGAGGTCGATTCCCGCGACCGCCTGCCGGTATTGCTGTTCACGTTGCGGCACAGGGGCATTCGACGCCCACAGGGTGGGATAGTCGTTACACGCCACGGCGATGTACAGACCGATGTTCTCGTCGTCGGGCTCGGCCAGCCCGCGTTCGGCGAAATCGCGTAGTGGGCCGTCGTTTCCGCGCACGGCCTCGTGCAACGCCGCCGGGAGCATGCCCAGCGGTACCAGCGCGTTCGGATCCTGGCCCACATCGCTGGTGGCGGTCTCGAAGATGAGATTCGCCAGTTCGCCCTCGGTGAGTACGACCGGCCGAGGGCGTGTGAGCGTGATCGGCTGGGTGCGCAACCTGCCGGCCACCGTGTGCAGGTCGGCCACCGCGGTATTGCCGTCGCAGAGCTGGCTGCGCTCGCAGATCCGTTGCAGGACAAGCGATACCGCTTCCGCATTGGGTCGCTGCAGCAGATCGAAGTCCAGCGGGTAGGCGCCGGCGAGCACGATAGAACGCACCCGATCCGGATGGCGCCGGGCGTAGATCGGCATCAGATAGGTGCCGTAGGAACTCCCGTACAGCACCAGCCGGTCCACGCCGAGTCGCGCTCGCACCGCGTCGAAATCGTCGGCGGTTGCGGCCGAGGTGTAGGCCGCCGCGCGCGGACCGAGCTTGTCGGCGCAGGTCGCGACCGCATCCCGCTGCTGTTCGCGCGAGCCGAGATTGAAGTCGGCGGTGGAAACACCGCAATCCACCGCCGACGACACTCCGGTGCCGCGCGGGTCGATGAGCAGCAGGTCGTAGCGGTCGAGCAGACCGGCGACCCGCTGAACCCACTCGTCGGATTCGGCGATCACCGGCACACCCGGACCACCCGGATTGGGCACGATGGTGCCCGCGGCGGCTCCGGCTCCGGTGTGCCGCACCACCGCGTAACCCACATCGGTCGTGCCGAGGTCGTGCCGCGACTCGACCAGGTTCCGTGTCAGCACATCGCAATCCACGTGATGGCCCGGCACCGTGGGACACCAGGGCCGCGCCTCGGGTGCCGGGCTCCCGCATGCGGTGAGCCAGGCGATCAGTACCGCCGTCAGCACAACGACGGCCGAAGTCCTTATCCCGCTTCGCATCCGGAATCCTTTCGGACAACTGCCCCGAGGGAAGTATCCGCCGTCGGGCGGGCCGTTCGCTCGATCCCCACTGCACTGGGGCCGCATATTGTTCCACGGCTCTCGGCCATTGGGCTCCGCGGCTCAATTCCGCAGTGGCCGTGGGAATTTGGGGTGCGGCACTGAACGGGGTGTCCGTTCATCCCCCGTGGTAGGGCTCCGAGGTCCGGTTGGTGTAGATGTTCCAGATCTGCCAGTTGTTGGATGTGGAGCAGCCGCCGTCGGCACCGTAGATGCCGTTGCCGCCATCCAGACACTTGCCGTAGTAGGAGTTGTAGAAACCGATGAAATGAGGGTTATTCACAGGCCAGTTTGTAGAAGTGGAGTGCGATTACCGTTGAGATCGTTTCCGGGAACGTCTCGATCGGCCGCCGGTAGTCGGTGTGGATGATCCTCCAGGTCTTGAGGTTCGCGATGACTTGTTCGATCACGCAGCGAATCCTGTTGACCTGGGTGTTGAACTCCTTCTCCCAGCCCAGCAGCTTGCGGTGAGCCGGTTTCCGGATCGGGTGATCATGCCGCTGCCGAGGTATCCCTTGTCCGCCATCGAATCTCTCGGGTCCAATCCGTCGAGCGCGCCGGAAACCGTGAGGCAGTGGCTGTCGTGGCGGCTGCCATCGATCGGATCGGAGATCCACGCCAGAGTGCCGTGCAGGTCCGCGCCGACCTGCACGTTCATGCCGGTCTTCTTGTGCTTGCCGGAGTACAGCTGCGGGTGCGAGGCCCACGACCAGCACGGCAGCAGCGTGCCGTCGAAGATGTACTGGGTGTTGTGATCCAGTTCGTCGGCAGTCGGCACGTACCCGCGCAGCGCTTGTTCCAGCCACGGCGTCACTGCCGCGATCGCGCGGCTGATCGTCGGCTGCGAAACACCGTGCGCCTCGGCCAGTTCCGCCTGTACCCGGTTACGCCGCAGATACGTCAACGCCACGACAATCGAGGTGAACAAACCCCAGAATCGGCGGGCACAGCCTTGTTCGGCCACGGTCGGCGTCTATCCAGGCGGCATGAACGAGGACGCACAGACCGGTGATCTGGTCACGGCGAAATCCGGTGGTGTGGTACATGCGTGGCAGTCCTGCTCGACGAATCCTGTTGGTAGCTGGATTCTTTCGACAGCAGGCCATCGTTCTACAAGGCGCGCCGGTCGTCTGCCCCATCACCCAAAGTCAGGTGGGTAATCGGGTAGTCGGGTTTGGAGTAGACGATAATCAGCGCCGTGGAGCAGCATCCTCGATACTCGATCATCGAGTGCGTCGTGACCGGTTATACGCACTATGGGGTTCTCATCGCTACCGACGCAGGTGAACGAGGCTGGATCGAGTCCGATTACGTAGCCGACGGGCCGATCCGTCGAGAGGAATGGCCGGAAGTCGGCGCCCGCGTCGTCGGCGTGGTCTTGGGTTACGCACAGGCTACCGCCCACATGCCTGCGCGGATCCGGCTCGCAACGATCCCGAGCTATGTCGCCGCCATCCGAGGTAGCGACGATCCGAAGGCCGCCGCGTCCGCGTGGTCGGCCGAGCGGCGGAACCGATGACAACCGTTGTCGAACAGGTCTTCTCATGCGACCTGACCCGAAAACCCGGGTATCGGATCTTCGAGCCGCAGCGATGGCGCAGATCGTTCCAGCGTGCCGGTTGCGCCAACAATCAACCCGTCACCTTGGTTACCGCGCCAACATCCCCGATCAGTTGGACGCGGCAGCCAAACCCGTTGTCCCAGCAGCTGAATAAGCCTCAATGCTTCAATTGTCAGCGGCCAGTTGAAATTCCCCACTCGCGTCCATTTGGCGGGGAGCTATCTGGCCACCGAGGCCAGCCAGTAACAAACGATCGCGTGGCGGAATCTGAGCGATATGCGGCATGTCAGTGCTTTTCGGTCACGCTGGTAGGTTCGATATGGATTGGCCGACGGGAGGGACGGCTCACCGTGAATTTGTAAACGGACTGGGCGCCAGCGTATCGAGAAGGCCGCAGCAAACATCGAAGTAGCCCTGAGCAAACTGTACACACATCAGGTCTTGTTCAGCAGTGGCCAAGATCTTTGTCGAGAGTGGCGAGATAAGCTGCGGCGCAAGCGGTTTCGGCGGCGCCGATGCTCCGGTAGAGCGCGACCGCTTCACACAGGTCGGCCTGGGCATTGATCCGATCGCCCAGACATATCCGGCATCGCGCGGATCCTTCCAGGGCTCGTCTCTGTTCCAGTCTCCATATCGCCCTGGCCGATCCGCTGCCCGGCCAGTGATGGGGTGGCAAACCTTGCCGGCACCTCGGATTCGGATCGGGCGCGGTTGGTCAACACCGGCGCGTGCGGGTTGATCGGGTAGCCCCCACCACACAAGAGGGGTCGCGCAGTCGCGGGGACCGTGTGGTGGGCGCGAGCGGACCGCCGCACGCCGCGACGCCTGGGCGGCGAACGCCCGCGTATCCCGGGAAAACCTCCCGCTAACACTCGGACAACCCTCGACGACATAGGTAGTGACGCCGGTCACACGATTGGCGTCATCCACCACCTCCGGCCACCGTGCCGGAACGATCACAACGGAGTGATTATCATGCAACGCACCAAGATCCTCGCCGCCGCCGGCCTGGCCGTCGTGACCGTGGGACTCGGACTGGGTCTGAGCACCGCGACAGCCACCGCCGACGCCACGGTCAGCGCGAACGCCGGGAGTGGGCCGATCAGCGAAGGCACCACACAGTCCGCACCCACCCCGCCCCTCCCTGCCGGCGGCGGCAGCGGCGGCAGCGTCAACGTCAACGATGTCACCCCCGTCGGTGACTTCGCCCTCCTCGTCGCCGTCAACGTCTGAGCCGGTCTCATCACCGACGCCGAGGCAGCCGTAGAGGAGGACAGCAATCGGTATTTCGCTCGTCCGCCGGTCGAGCACGAGGGCTGGTATCCACTGCGCCCACCGATGCTCGACCGGCGGACCCGCTGTCCGTTGCCAGTTGATCTGATGCAGGGAACGATTCAGTGAGCGCCGTCAACCCGGCTGACCACGAGTGCCGTTGCAGTACTACAGCAATCAAGTCGCAACGGAAAACTATCGACCAGATCCTGACGCGATGCCGACTATTGCAGGCCCATTGTAGAAGTCGACTCCGTATGGCAGGTCGGCCGTGTAACAGCGAGCGGGCAGAACACACTCAACTCGGCATTACCGCGCGCTCAGGGTATTAGCTAACGATGTGCTCTGCGACGTGAATTGGCCGCCTACGGGGAATCGGAACTGGCCGTCCGTGGAGAATTCTCGCTGGCCGCGATCACTTCGATCCCGCCGGGTTTCCGACGTCGATAGTCGGAGCTGCGGTAATCATGGTCCAGATCTGATCTCCGATATCACCGCCGGTTTTCCAGCCGTCGTTGGTCGCTGCGGGGATCCGGGAATACTAGGTGACGCGCGCCCAGGCGAGCATGCCGCGTTTGGTCACGGCGAGCGGTGGGGTGAGGGCTTGGGCGGCGGCGCGGGCTTGCGGCTGTGTCGCACCGCGACCACGTAGATACAGGGTCAGCGCGTCACGGTCCGGCAGGTGAAGCAGGTGCGCATCCCAGCGGTCGACCTCGACGACATCGAATACCTGCGCCAGGAGATCGCGGCCGTTTTCGGCGTCGAAGCTCAGCGGCAGACCCCATCGCGGCGTCACCGAAGCCAATTCGGGATCGTTATAGCGGCTGGGGACGCTGACCGCCAACAGGCCACCAGGGCGCAGAACTCGCTCGGCCTCGCGCAACGCGATCAGCGGATCGGGCAGGTGATAGAGCATCCACAGCATGGCCGCCCCGTCGAATGTGTTGTCGCGGAACGGTAATCGGCATGCGTCCGCGATCACGACCGGCGTCGGCGCCTCCGCGCTGTAACGGCCGCGGTCGACGACCACCGAAGTTATCGCGTGACCGTTCAGCAGGCGTGCCAATTCCCCGTTGCCCCCGCCGACATCGGCGACCAATCGCATGCGCTCGACGGCGAATCTGTCGGCCACGTCCGCATGGACGTTGTGCCTGGACAGAAACCGTTGTGTCGCACGTTGATTGGCGGCGAAACGACCCGGATCGTCGTCGTAGTCGCTGGCCAGCGCCGGCCCTGTGTCGTCTGTCCCGCGATGCCCGTGCACGGAGCGAGTGTGTCGCGTCATCTCGCCCCGGTCGAACTATTTTCGGGGTCCGGGTGTTTCGGTGAGTTCGACGCTGCGGCCGACTCTCGCGTCACGTCCGAACCGGGCAGGCCGACCGAGACGTTCGCCCCAGACCGAGTCGTGGTTCGACTCTTCTGGGAATAAGGGCCGAAACCGGCGAGGTTGGCGGTGTTGATCATCGAGTAGTAGGAGGTAGGGCGTATGCGTGCGGTTCGGATCGATCGGTTCGGCGACGTGGATTCACTGCGGGTCGACGAGGTCCCCGATAGCGCCGCCGGTCCCGGCGAGGTCCTGATCGCGGCTGTCGCTTCCAGCATCAACCCGGTCGACGACAAGACGCGCGAGGGTGCGATCGGGGAGGGAACACCACCCTTGCCGATGACGCTGGGCTGGGATCTGGCCGGCATCGTGATCGACGGCGGCACCAGCCATCTGCGGCCGGGACAGCGGGTGTTCGCGATGTCGCACCAACTCGGAACCGGCACCGGAACCTGGGCCGATCTGGTTGCGCTACCGGCCGATTCGGTCGCGCCCGCGCCGAAATCGATCACCGCCGCCGAGGCCGCCGCGCTGCCGCTGATCGGTCTGACCGCATTACAGACATTGGATTGGCTGGCGGTCTCGGCGGGGGACCGCCTCCTCGTCACCGGCGCCGCTGGTGCGGTCGGCGCGGTGGCGCTGCAACTCGCGCATGCGCGTGGCGCCCAGGTCGACGCGCTGGTTTCGCGAGAAAGCCAGCTCGACATCGTCCGGTCCATCGGTGCGAAATTCGCCACCACCGAGCCGGCCGCGCTGCGGGCCCGCGGCTACGACGCCGTATTCGACACCTTCGGCGCGTTCGTCACCGATGCGGTGGTCGACGGCGGCCGTTACGCCTCCATCGCGACCCAGGCCGGGCCCGTCCCGGACCTGTCCGCGCGCAACGTCCGCACCACCGTCAACCAGGTCCGCGAGGACGGCGCCGGCCTGCGGGAATTGGCCAGGCACGTCGATGACGGACTACTCGGCGTCCGCGTCGATTCCACCTTTGGAATCCATCGAATCCACGCTGCCCATGAACGTTTCGCGCATGCCGACCGCAACGGCAAAGTCGTCGTGACCTTTTGAGTGCATCGGGTCGCCGCGCACCATCGCCCCAGGTGGGATGCCTTGGTGCGCGGCGGATCTCGGTGATGACCCGTCTGCTGCGGCACCTCGAGCAGCCCTCGCCGAACCGTCAGGGTTCGAGGTCGACCATGCCCTTGCCGCTGGGAATGTCCAACGGCACCGAGACCTGGTCGTGGGCGATCAACCAGACCCCGTCGATCTTGCGCATGCCGTAGGTGACCCGGACCCACATTCCGTTCGTCGTCACCCCGCTCGGCAGCGTGCCGCGCAGGCGGGCGAAGGCGTGCCCGAAGGCCACATCGCCGCCCACGGTGAACGTCAGATCGCGAATCTCGTAGGTCACGGTCTCGAAGAACCCGAACACCCGCGCCCAGCTCTCGAGTTTCGCCGCGATCCCGGCATGCTGGAGCGGCGGCTCGATATCGAAGGATACGACGTCGGTCGTGTACACCTGGCGAACGGCCTCGAGATCCTTGGCGCGCAATGCTTCGACGAGCTTGTGGATCTGCCCGCGGATCTCGATTTCATCGCGGTCGGCTTGGGCTCGAAAGTCGTTGAGTGTAGTCATGATTCGTTTCCTCAGGAGTGGGCGAGGGTGGTGGTTTCGGCGGCGCGCAGGGGTGCCAGCGCGGTGCTCCAGACGATCAGCTGATCGAGGGTTTTGCCGAGGGCGGCGACATGGTGGTCGCGTGGTGTGAAGGTGGTGTTGTTCTCGAAATCGGTGAGCACCGAGATCGAGACCTGATAACCGACGTCGGCCATGCCGAGCGTGCTGCAGACCGTCCGCAGCTGCACGACCGCGCGGGCTCCGCCGTTGACACCGTAGGAGACGAATCCGACCGACTTGTTCACCCATTCGGCGAGCAGATGGTCGAGGGCGTTCTTCAGCACTCCGGGCATGCCGCCGTTGTATTCCGGTGTCACCACCACGAAGCCGTCGAACGGTGCGATCCGCTCGGCCCAGGCGCGGGTATGGGCGTGGACCGAGGGGCCGAACATCGGCGGCATCGGCTCGTCCAGGTGCGGGAGCGGGTGGTCGCGCAGGTCGATCAGTTCGAATGCGGCGTCGTCGCGCTGTGCCGCCGTATCCAGGACCCACCGGGCGATCTGCGAGCCCTTGCGATTGGGGCGGGTGCTGCCGAGGATGATGCCGATTCTGGTCATTTCCGAAAACTCCTGTCTAGCTTTGTGTGAATGCGCCGACATTCCGACGACGCAGCGGGCCGGAATGTCAGGGCGCCACGACCGGATGGATGATTTCGGCTCGCATCCGCTCTTTCGGCGTCGCGATATCCCACACCCGAACGGTGCCCTGCGCGTCGCGATAGGCGCCGGTGCCGCCGGTGATGGCCATGTCGAGCGGACTCTCGCCGGTGACCCACAGCGATTGCATGGTCAGGGATCCCCGCTCGAGCCGGGCCGTGAGCAGGCATTGTGTGGTGATCTTGGTGCCGTCGACCTGAATGAACTGGCACGAACCCCCGCCCTGCCCGACCCGCTGGCCGTCCTTCAGGAGCCAGCCGGAATACACATAGAGATCACCCAGGCTCGTGCCGGCCGGCGGTAGGTCGGGGGCCGCGTACTGGTCGTTTTCGACCGCGAGCTCCAGGATCTCGGGATGCTCCAGCGGGCTCGCCGTGCTGGTCTGCGACGCGCAGGCGCTGAGCCCACCGCCGATCAGCAGCGCCCCCGCGGCGGCCACCGCGATCGTTTTCCTCGGCGCTTTCATATGAACTTCTTCCTCGTCTTCGGGCTTTTACCGACACAGAAGAAGTTATGACTCCATGGTTATTTTGGCTAAGACCAATATCGCTATGGCGTTATAGCCGTGGCGGTATGTGGTCCGTTGGACGTCCAGTCCCAGTCGATGATCGTGCCGCGCAATCCGCGGGCCGCGGCCGAGAGATGGTTGCCGGAACCCCAGTACAGGGTGAGCGTTCGGCGACAGCCCGGGTCGTCGATGGCGATCCAGGCGGCAGAGGTGCTGGGGATCGAGCGTTTGGCCAGGTCGGGGACCAGACCGAGGCCGAGGCCCGCCTTGATGAGTTCGGCGATGGCGCCCAGCTCGTCGCCCTCGTAGACGATCCGCGGTGTGCGGTCCCGGGCCGCGAAGAGCCGATCGAGAAGCCGGCGCTGCCAGTGCCCCTTGCCCGCGGCGATGAAGGGTTCGTCGGCGAGTTCGTCGATCGACACCGAGGCCCGGCCGGCCAGCGGGTGATCGAGCGGAGCGGCCAGCCACACCACTTCGTCCAGTAGTCGCACCGCTTCCAGGCCGTCGGTGTGGATCGGCTGGGAGGCGACGCAGAGGTCGACGTCCTGGGCCAGCAGGCGACGAGCCATCTCCGCGGCGGGTATCTGATGAAGTTCCACTTCCACGCCGGGATGGGCCTGTTTGAACGTCGCGAGCGGCCCGATGAACGTGAGAAAGGTTTCCGAGGCCAGTCGCGCGGTGCCGAAGCCCCCGGTGGTGGCCTCGGCGACGGCCCGACGACCGGCGTCGAGTTCCCCGAGCGCCCGTTCGACGTGGTCGCGAAACAGCTTCCCGGTGTCGTTCAGCCGCAACCGCCCGGCCCGATCGAACAGCGGCGTGCGCAGTTCGCTCTCCAACCGAGCGATGGTGCGGCTCAACGACGGCTGCGCGATGCGAAGTTCATCGGCCGCGTGGCTCAAATGCTCGAGCCGCGCCACCACCAGAAACTGCCTGAGCGAATTCAAATCCACGACCTGCTCCCTCGTCTCGTCTGCCTATTCGCGGTCGACCCCCAGTAGGCGGTCGACCGCGTTACGGGCGCGGGTCAGGGCGTCCTTGCGGCCGAGAAGCTGGCGATCGTGATTGGCCTGAAGCACCATGGCATGCAGTTCGAAAACGAGTTGCTCGACGTCTGTGTCCGACGGAAGTTCGCCGAGGCGCAGTGCGAGGTCGACGTCGCGTCGAAGGAGGGCGTCGGCCCGAGTGACCGCTTCGGCGACCGCGTCGCGGACGGGTCCGGATCTGCCGTCGAGTTCGCTTGCGGCCGCGACGAAAAGGCATCCGCCCTCGAATGTCTCCAGGTAGTCGATCCACAACGACATCAGCGCCCGTAGCCGCGGGAGTCCGGCGGGCTGTTGCTCGGCGGGCGACAGAACATCGCGCTCGAAGACCCGCGATGCCGCCGCGACGATCGAGAGTTGGAGTTCCTGCTTCGTGCCGAAGAGCGTCTGAATTCCGCTCTTGCTGATGCGTAGCACCTCCGCCAGGCGGCCGAGCGTCAAACCCTCGATGCCCTCGACCGATGCGACGTGCATCGCCCGATCCACGATCGCGGTGCGGCGGGCATCACCTGTTCGCGTCATGCGTACGATCATATCGAACTATACGACCATACGTATTGACACGTACGATCGTATCCTTTAGCGTCGGAGAAATCCGACCATATGGAGATGGCATGACAGTCCAGTCCACAACCCTCGAACTCTCGGCGATCGCGAGCCGATATTCCGCCGCGTGGGAGGCGCACGACGTCGACGCGATCGTTGCTCTGCATACTCCCGACTCGCAGTTCCAGGCCCACGGCCGCAGTGCCGCGATCCATGGCCGCGAGGCCCTGCGCCGCGAGTTCGCGCAAGTCTTCGAGCTCTACCCCGGCTTCGGCTGCCAGCAGCGGCGTCTGCTGCTCGGCGACGGCCATTGGGTCCTGGACTGGACGCTGACCTTCCAGCGGCCCGGCGAAAATCGTCGAGGTGTCCACTGCCTCGACGTCGTCGAGGTGGCGTCCAACGGTCTCGTCGCGCGCAAGGACACTTTCTTCGACTTCGCCGAGTTGAAGGCCGCGCTGGAGGGTGCCGCGTGAGCATCGCAGGCTTGTTCGATCGGGAGGTTCTCGATGCGTTACCGGTCGAGCATCTGTGTGATCTCAGCATCGATCTGGAGCCGGCCCAGGTGATCTCGACCCCGCTCGGCACCCGCATGACGTTTGTGACCAAAGGCGGTCGATTCCACGGGCCGGGCTTCCGCGGTGAAATGCTGCCCGGAGGCGGCGACTGGGTATGGCTGGGCACCGACGGAATCAGTCGCATGGACGTCCGCGCGACCCTGCGCACCGACGACGGCGTCCTCATCCAATACGAGTCGAACGGAGTGCTCCGATTCCCGCCGAACGGCCGACAGCGCCTCGCGGCGGGGGAGCGGCTGTCGGTAGACGAAAGCTACGTGCGGCCGACGCCGAGATTCGAGACTTCTGACGAACGTTACTCGTGGCTGTGCGGGCTCGTCGTGGTCGGCTACGGCGAATACGGTCAAGGCCGCATAGACCACCGAATGTATCGGATTGTGTAGAAGTACGTTCGTGCCGACGGCAGGTTGTCGAGACGACGGGATCCCGTTCGTATAGGAGGTGACATACAACGACAGCCGAACGGAGAGAGCGATGTCTCGACCGAGAGTCCTGCTGGATGGTTTGGGGATTCCGGAGTCCCCGCGCTGGCATGAGGGCCGCTTGTGGTTCTGCAACTGGATCGATCGGCAGGTTGTCGCCGTCGACTTGGACGGCAACGCCGAGGTAATGGTCACGCGCGATCGCGACAGCCACCCGATGGGCTATTCGATCGACTGGTTGCCTGACAACAGATTGCTGGTGACCGGAGACAAACTTCGCCGCCGCGAACCCGACGGATCGTTGGCCGTGCACGTCGAGCAACGCGCGAATGAGATCGTGGTCGACGGTCGCGGCAATATCTACCTCAACGGCGCGGACTTCGAATTCGTCGCCGGGGCACCGCCCAAGCCCGGCTACATCAAGCTCGTCACTCCCGACGGTCGATTGCGCCAGGTCGCAGACGATATCGAATTCCCCAACGGCATGGTCGTCACTCCCGACAACCGGACGCTCATCGTGTCCGAGTCGTTCGCCGGAAGGCTCACCGCGTTCGACATCGACGCCGACGGCGGACTGTCCAACCGTCGGATCTTCGCCGAGGGTCTCGGCCCGGACGGGATCTGCCTCGACGCAGACGGCGCGGTGTGGGCCTCCACCGGCGGCCACTCGATCGTGCGTGTCGCCGAGGGCGGGGAAATTCTGCAACACGTCGAACTACCGGAGAACAGGGCCCCTTTCGCACTGATGCTGGGCGGCTCCGACCGGCGAACCCTGTTCATCCTCACCGCAGAATGGAGACTGGCCGACAGCGTCACCGACAACCTCACCCGGCTCAACACCGGCCCACGCACCGGCGAAATCCTTACCCTCCGAGTCACCGTTCCCGGCGTCGGTCGACCATGAAACCCGATGAACACGAACGCACGACAGTGCTGCGGTCGATCTGGCCGCACCAGATGCGATTGCGCAATGGGCATTCGCGCACCCGATGCCGACACGCTCAGTGCGCAGATTGACAACATGACGCGCCCCAGGCGCGGCTTCGTACAGCATCTACCCGAAACCGCATACCCCTCGCGCTCAGGGCTGTTTACGTTGGTGCGGACAATCGGATTGTCCGCACCAACGAGTTACCCGCCTCCAACCACGCGACAGCAATAACAGTCTTGATGACCGGAGCCGCGTGACGCTATTGATGCCAGACGGAGCTGACAAAGCTCTTGAAAGCCCGTTCCGGCTCTTTCTCGAGATTTTGGAGTTCAAGGATCTCGACCATTACTACTCACCTCCTTTCGAGTGTTTGGTTGCTGTCTCGCACGACTCGCCGTGCAAGTCGAAAGGTATCCCTGGAAGTTCGATCGGAGCATGGACGGCGCTGTGCACGGCGCAGAGAATTCCTGCCGATCCGGTGGTGAGATCGGTAGACAAACGCAGCAGCATCCGCCCCGGAAACGCGATGTGTCCGCGATAGTTCATCGCGTGCCAAGACAGATCGAGCAGATGCTGGTCGGTCGGCTCCCGCCGGAGAGCCTGATACATGATCATGGATCCGCGGCCCTCGAAGAGTCCGGGCGCGATGGTCAGACGCGGTCGGCACAAGCGATGCATACCGGCGAGGAGATCGGAAAACTCCGGCACAGCACGGAATCGGAGGTGCTCGGACACGGCCAACGCGGTACCGATGGTGCCCTCGGCGAGGTAGGGCAGCATGCGGTTGCCCTTGTCGCTTCTCAGGAATGGTATTCCGTGGTCCGTCTGGATTCCGGCCAGATCCAGCCACAGCGCCCGCTCGGCGGCGTCGAGCCATTCTGAATCGGCGGTGTAGTCGAACAACCGATGAAACAGGTGTGCGAGTCCGGATGGGCCGTTCAACAAACCCGGCAGCGCCGGAGGGCGACGAACGAGGTGCGGGTCGTCCATTAATGTGGCAGCCAGTTCGGTTCCGATTTCGATTGCTCGCTGGTGATCCCCGAACTGCAGAAAAGTTAGTGCTATTCCGGCGGCACCACTGTGGACACCACGATCATTCGGCCGCATATCGCACTGGAACGGACGGTCCGGAATACGTGCCAGAAATTCGCGTGCTTCCTCCTCCCGCTGCAATTTCAGCAGGCACCAGGCGATTCCGGCCAGACCGTCGTACAGGCCGAAACCGAGATCGGTCGCGTTCCGGGTCTTATCGACGAGCCATTCGAGGTGTTCGTCGGGGATCCGACGGCCGCAGGCATGCAGCGCGTAGATGACGCCGGCGGCGCCGTAGGCGAGTCCGAGACCGATTCGCCCCCACCCGAATTGTTCGATATCGCCGGGGTAGAGCCGATCGATGCGCTCGGGTGTGGCTGCGGCGAGGATTCCGTCGCCGATCGAGTCCAGCACGTTGTCCCAGACGGCAGTATCGGACGCGGGTGCCTGCGGCCACCGAAACTCCGCACCGCCTGCCGCTCCCGCGGGTAATGCCCCACCAGCGTGGGCATGCAGGTCCGTCGCTATCTTCGCCCCGAATCCGGATTCCACCGGATAGAACGTGTCGATGAGGTTTGCGGCCTCTTCCGCCTTCGCGGATGCCAAATGCAGCCAGTGGTTGAATGGCGCGAACAGATACATGCGGATGGCTGCCAACGCATAATGGTCGATGGCTGTCCCGGTCCGGGCGGTGGGACAGGAGAATCCGGGGGTGGCAAGGCCGGGGTCCGCTGTCGATCCGATCTCGAAGGAGGTCTCGAAGTCCACCAGGACACAGCGGCCGTCCGGGCGGACGATGATATTCGTCGGCTGCAGGTCGGCCAGGACGATACCGCGCTCGTGAACCTCGGCGAGCATCGTTTCCAGTTGCCCGACGATATCGCGCACCCATTCGGTGTAATTGACCAATTCATCTGCACTGGGGTCGGGATGAGTCAGCGGGCAACGGTCGACGAACATCCTTTCCAGGATTTCCCCCTCAATGTATTCCACCACCAGGTAGTGATGCTCCCAGGCTCGAATGTGTTCGTAGAGCTCGGGAACGAAATCGAGTCCGTTCAGTTTCGCCAGCACGAATCGTTCGTTGTGCAGCCGATGGACCGCATCGTTTCCCGTCCGATCGATACCCGCATGTGGTCTGGCCTCGCGCAAGACGACCTTCCGGCCGGTGCGCTGATCGGCTGCCAGATAGATTCCGCCGCCGTTGGAGAAATGTAGCGCCCTATGCACATCGAAGGGAAAGCTGTCCCTATCCGTTGCCCGGCGGGCTATTGCCTCCGAAATGAAATCCGGCACCGGTGCCCAGTCCGGCACCGAAAATGTCGGTCCGCGCCGATCGGGGACTTGCCGTCCATCCGGGGTCGTCAGCGTCGGTTTGGGAGCAAATGCGCCGTAACGAAGATACAGCGGCCCGTCCTGCCAGCGCAGATCACTGAGAATGTACGGGCCCGATGTGCCCCGCAACGCGGGACCCAGCTCGTCCAGCAGCTTCCGCAGCTGGATGGCGGTCTCCGGATACACGGTGATGAATTTCCCACTCCCGGTCCGATCGGCGTACTTGGAATTCTGTACGGCCAACATCAGCTGACTTCGCAGGAATTTCATGGGGAGACGGTTGGCCACACAGTAGTCGATCACTCGGGCCAGCACCCCCTCCGCCTCATCGGCGCAGGCCGACACATGCACCTTCCACCCCTGCTCCGGCAGAATGACGTCGGCCGGCATCAGGTTGACCCACGGGTCCGAGTACGCTCGTCGCCATCCCTCCGGGAGTATCCGGTCAGCGTCGGGAAACCTGCAATCATCGCCCGCTGCCCGTGCCGGGTCGTCATAGAACAACGGATCCGCCAAACAATATCTGTCGTATTGAACGTCCATCGGTCGCCCTCCGCGGTGCACATATCTCGAGAGGTGAGGTGAGGCCAGCGTCGCAGGTCCGATTCAGGTCATGGGACGAGCTTTCTGCGTGGCTGGAGTACACCAACCGATTTCCGAGTGCGGTAAACGCCGCAATCGAATTCGATACCGGCGAATTCCGGACACCAATCGATCGCATTCTTCGGAATGTCCGAGGTCGTCGTGACCCGGCTCAGCCGTTCCTCCTCGACCGCGGCGACCAGCTCACCGTCGATCACCAGCGACGCCGAGGCATCGTGGCCGGCCAGCAGGTTCCGCGCGACGCCGACAGCACCGTCGTGTTCACCGAAACACTTTGCACCACTGGCGAATCCGTTGTAACCGAGGGTGATCATTGGCTTCAGCCTCCCAGCGCGACACGGGCGGCGAACGGCAGGTTCGCCTCGCACGCGCATGGTTTGATTCGAAAGATGTTGCCCCACTTGCCGATCTGCCCACTATCCGATCGGGCCGATCGACAACGTTACGGAACTCGTTGCAGCACAGTCGCAATCGGGCAAATGTGACATAGCTCCATCATGCAGTACGGTCCCCTTTATCGGGACATAGCAATAAGCTGCCGTATGCAAGCAACGCCGCGATTGGATACGGATGTATCGACCGCACCGAGGGTTGCGGCAATAGACAGGGTCGCTGTCTATTCGATGACGCCGGCCACCGGAACGGTGAGTCGGGAAAACTCTGCCAGAGGTATTTGCAATGGCGAAATATCCGATGTTGATCGTTCTCGAATATCGGGACGACCTGGATCGGGCGCTTCGGCGCCGAGGTGTCGACCCCTACTACATCGTGAACGCGCCGATGCATACCGAGGTGATGCGGGCGCCGCGAGCGTGGGCGGCCCGCAGCGCATCGAGCACCGCCTGCGGCACGGAGTCGACCGGCTGTGGATGAATCATCGTTGGTGCGAACACCTTTCGACGCTATGCCGTATGCGATCGTAGACCACCCACGCATCGCGTCCATCCACGACGCATTCGAAGGACAGCGCGACGACCTGCTCGCCTATGCTGCCGTTGTCGACGAGTTGAACGCACGGGTAGTGCTCGATGTCGGTTGTGGGACCGGAACTCTGGCCGAGCTGCTGGCGCGCGAACGTCGCACAGTGGTGGCGATCGATCCCTCCGAGGCGTTCCTTGCCGTGGCAAAGGCGAAGGGTGCACCGTCGGGAGTCACGTGGCTGCACGGTGACGCGGCGACCGCACCCGAAGTAGGTGCCGACCTCGCGGTGCTGACCGCGAACGTGGTGGAGGTATTCCTGACCGACGAGGACTGGGCGGCGGCCCTGACCGGGATTCGTCGTGCGTTGCGCCCCGGCGGTTTTCTCGTCTCCGGCATCAGACACCTGGACCGTCGCGTGTGGGTGGACCGAGCAGCAGACATCGTCCCTGCGGTCCTCGACGTTCCCGGCATCGGACGTGTGCAGGACCGCCTGGAGGTCACCGCGGTGAACCTTCCGCTCGTGTCGTTCCGAGACACGTACACCTTCGCCGCAGATGGTGCCGCAGTCGCATGGGAGTACACGCTGCGTTTCCGCGAGCGCCCGGAGATCGAATCCGATCTCACGGACCATGGTTTCCGCCTCCAGGACTTCCGGGACGTACCGGGCCATCCTGGATGCGAAGTCATATTCGTCGCCGAACGTGTGGATTGAACCAGCAACAAACGCCGCTCGCCGAATGCGTCGCAAACTACGCGGATCGGTCACACCGACGCTGCCAAGATATTGGAAGCGCTGGACGCCTCTCTCGGGTCAACCTCTTGACAGGGTTCGTTCGACAGCTGGGTTTCCGGACCCTTTGGTTCAGGATGGTTCCCACGTAACGACGTAGCGCTGCGGGGGCACGGTGCCATCGGCGCCGCCGGGTTACTCAGGTGAAAAAAGTAGTTGCAGTCCAACATGACGTAGCCGTTCGTCTGCGTCGCGGGGTCTGCGCACATGGCGGGCGTGAGATAGGTCGGGCTGTCACCGTCGGCGTAGTAGACGTAACAAGCCGGCGCGTCGAGGCTGGCGGCGGTCGGCTCCTGTGCGGACGAGCCAGGCGCCGCGGCAAGTATGGATGCCAGGACGCCGAGGACGACGGCTGCCGCAGGCAGGGGCCGGATGTACTGCACCCAGCGACGATAATCCAACAATTGCCAGACGTCTTCCATGCTGATCGCCCAATGGAGCCGTGAGGTGCAGCGCGAACGCGAACTGGTGCAGGCACAAATCGCTGCGATCGAGGCGAAATCCGTTGCAGATCATAGGATGAGCCGAGAAGAAATCCGGCAGATGGTCGACTGCCTCGGCGGACTGCTGGCGATCCTGCGATCGGCCGATCCCGCCGACAAACTCGAGACCTACCGGCACCTGGAACGCGCTCCCTGCCACCGTTATGGGGACCACCGCATCGCCAGTCGTGGGACTACCGACAGCGGGTGTTCTGCTTAGCGAATATGTTCCAGATCCGTGATGCGGGCCGATCATGGCGACGGCGACCGAGCGCACCAAAATGGCGATTATCGTGCGTTGTCAGCTGACAGCTGATCTCACGAACCTCCACAGTTGCCGACTATCGCGGGCGCAGCTGCGCCCGATTCTGGCGGAGCTGGTGGCGATCAACTGCGATGACGGTGAGATCGTTTGGTCTTGTCGATCCGACACGGCAATGTGCTCAGCCGAATGTCCCAAATGCCCCAACAAAACCGAGGATAATTTCTACCCACGACAGCGACCCGATACCGAATGCCGCCACGAGTGCGAATCCGGTCAGCACGTCCTCTTCTGTGGGCTGTGGTGGTTCGACAGTGTGTCCGAGCGCTTCGGTCGTGGTCGGCGTCTTCCACTCCACATAGACCGACCCGTTGTTCAGCATGGCAAACGTGCAGAACGACTTCTCGATCTCTCGCGGCCCACCGTTGAGGAATCTGCTTGCGCCATCGGATATCGGTTCCAAAGTCAGCACACGGTCATCGATTTCGGCGACGACACGATAGCTACGTTTGAGCGCGCGGCCGCGCCCTGGTAGCACCTTCATCCGACGGTCGTTCACCCACGCCGCGAGACAGCTCGCATCCCTGGTCCCGATCGGAACGCTGCGACGCGTCCGCGCACCGACACGTTCGATGATTACCACCGACGAATCCGCTTTCCTGAACCGCGCCGTACAACGGTCATCGGCCTTCGTGACAACAACATCCCCGAAAGCGTTACTGTCGAAGATTGTTTGCACAACGTCGGACACTGGTGCTCTACTCCTGCAATGCGCCGGTAGATGCCGCCACCAGACCCCCGGTCATATGAATTGTACAGCGGGCCATGGCCCTCCATGCAATCGAACTCCTGATCCCGATCGCTGCAATTCTGGACGGCTGCTACATCGTCGCCATCGCAGGTCCGCTGCACCCGCGATTACTGCCGGACCCGCCTACGTTTTCGATTCGGGCGGCAAGATCACCCGATGGCCCACGTTCATGCACTACCTACGGATGCGATCAGCGGGAGGTTCTGATACGGAACCAAAGGGGCAAATGTACGGTAATGGCGCATATCGGCCGTTCGGGGATCCAGAGTGGTTGGCCGCCAGTCGATCTCATAGCCATCCGTAACTGCCGAATTGCGTGCGTCGGTGCGAAGAGCGAACATGGTGGGTATGGAGCCGGTCGATAGTAATCTGAGATACCTGCTCAACGAGTGGGATCCGATCGGCGTCGCCGACATGGTGGACGACGAGTACGACTGCCTGCTAGCACCGTTGCTGTCGAGACTGGACGCTGGAGCCAGCCGGGCTGAGATCAGCGAGTTCCTCTGGCGGGAACTGGAAGATCACTTCGGACTGAGCCCGGAACTCCATGCGGTGGATCCCATGGCTGATCGTCTCGTCGCATGGTGGGCCGCAGCCCATTCTGCATGAGCCCGGATGGGGCACTCGCCTGACACCGACCGGTGACTCAACGCACTACTCTGCCGCCGGTCGGGCGTTTGCTGCGAGATCGACTGCGGCGCAGCGCATCCGCACATGCCGAGTTCCGTACGCACGCAGAGTTGGCCCCGCCGCGGCGGATTGCCCGGTCCGGTGGGAGCTTCGGCCAGGCTGTTTGCTGTGGTGACAAGCAAAGAGCAAGGCCCACATCACAACATCGGCCCACCACGCCTGTGGCTGATGCCGGACCAGGGCAAGCTGGTCTGCCGGCTGGTGGTGTGGCCAGTCGGACCGGGCAGGTAGCCGGGACCCGTCGATGTGCACGCGTGCGCGTCCAATGCGTCGGGGTGAGGTCGAGGGCTGGGCCGCCGGGCATCGAGGATGCTCACACCGGAATGGCGTGCTGGGTAACCTGATGCAGGATCAGTGTTTCGATCGATCGACGGAAGGAGCCCTGCTGCCTCTAGCTCAAAGTGCTTGCCAGATCGCCGATCTCGGCTCGGACCGCCTCGCGCACCAGGTGCACGACGGCTCGGAATCGATCACCCTGCTGCAGCACGCCGAGCTGAACGCGGGACGATTCGTCGAAATGATCAACGATTCGATCTTCCCGGGCGCGGTGTATAGCGGCTACGGCAACGCCATCGCGACGAACACATACACGCCGCCAGGGTTCACCACCACCCTGGGCTTGAAGGACCTGAATCTCGCGCTGGGCACCGCCGCTGAACTCGGCGTCGACCTACCGGCCGGACCGGTCCTGCACGACGTGTTCGCCACCGCGGTCGAGCAGATCGGCGCGGACCTCGACTGGGCGAGCGTCGCCGAAGTCATCCGGCAGCGCTCCACCGGCCGACCTCACTGGTGACGGCTATCACGACGATCTGCTGGCGGCCGCTCAGCCACGTCCACGGCAGCATCGTGGCGCTCAGTGCGATCGCGGCGAGGACGAACAGTGGCACCGCGACCGTGGGGAAAAGGACTCGGCCCGTGGGCAATTTGACGAGCGCGCCGGGTAAGCGCCGGGGAATCGAACCTCACGATGCTGCTCGCTCCGCCGAGCGCGATGGCTCGCAGCCTCTACTACGACACCGTCGGATGGGGTTCACAAGCGGCTCTCCGGTGTGCCTGCGAAGCCTTCGGCGCCGACCATCTCGTGCCGGGCAGCGACTTTTCCGCCCTACTGGCGGTCGAGTCCTACCGGCGCACGTCTAGGTGACCGCTACCGGTTCGGTGTCGCTGCCTGCGGCTTCTCGAATGTCATTACAGCCAACTAGACGAGTAAGTCCGAAGTGCTGACGATGCCCGGACATGGGCGGAGGGCGTCGAAGACCAGTGTGTGAGCA
>NZ_JAIRBR010000031.1:0-99970 GCF_020361265.1 Nocardia sp. JCM 34519.1 | reverse complement strand
CGCCCTCCCCCGCCCCCACCCCGCGCCCCCCCCGGGGGGGGGGGGGGGGCCCGCCCCCCCCCCCCCCGGGGGGCGTGGGGGCTCGGCCCCCACAAAACACGACGATGATCGACCCCAGCGAAGGCGCACCCGCCGAGCAGGACACGCCTTCGATCGAGTGGGGCGCGCGGGATTCGAACCCACTCAGCAATGCGCTCGGTTTACAGCCGAGCCCGACTCTCCAACGTCGGCGCCGCCCCGGTGCTCGACGGCGCGGCGTTTCAGCGCGACCGGTCGAGCGGATGAGAACCGAGATATCGCATATCCGATCTCCCCTCGATGCCAGTAGTCCCACAACTAGTTGTCATGGTGCCGGAGCCCGGTTTTCGGTTCAACTCATTTTCGGCGTAACGCGTTGACCAACAGCGCGATTCAGCCGATACAGGGCGATGGCGGGACTGCGAGATGAACGTACGGCGAGAACGGCTGAGGCTGCTACGCCCGATAGCTGGTGGGGCTGCGGCACTGTCCCTTGTCATCGGCGGATTGCTGGCGTTGGACTACAACGGGCCTGACCTGGGTCCACTCTGCTGCATGCGCCTACTACCGGTTATCGGGCCGCTGCCCCCAAGCCAAAGCCCGCCAACGGGTCCTGTGTCGTTCCACGGGAACATGCGCTCGACCCCGTGCCCGGATGGGGTTCGGTGCGGCGACCGATGAGTAGATCCGCCTAAGGTTTGCGGCAGACGCAGCCGACTATCACCGCGCGGGAGGTGAAGTCGGGCTCGTCGAGCCATTCCTGGATGCGAACCACACCGGGGTCGAGGATTTCGAAGCCGTCCAGGTAGCTTGTCAACTTGCTCCTGGAGCGGTACGTGACCTGTATCGGGCTGTCCTCGATGGCCGCCCTGGCCTGTTCGACGAATACGGGGTCGGATTCGTCGGAGACATGAGTGACCACGAAATAGCTGCCGGGCACCATGGCCTCGCGGAAGCGGGCGATGATCCCGGCCGGGTCCGCGGCATCCATGACGAAGTGCAGGACGCCGACCAGCAGCACCGCGACCGGCTTGTCGAAATCGATCAGTTCGTCGTCGCGCAATCGCCCGATGAGCTCATCGGGATCGCGGACGTCCGCGAGTATCGGTGTGACACCCGGCAATCCGGACAGCGACGCGGTGCAGTGCATGTACACGACCGGGTCGTTGTCGACGCACACGATCTGCGCCGACGGGTCGCGCTCCTGCGCGACCTCGTACACGCTCGGCGAGGTCGGAATGCCCGCACCGAGATCGATGAACTGACGCACGCCCGCCTCGGCCGCCATGCGAACGCCCTTGATCAGAAAGCTGCGGCTCGCCTGTGCCAGAATTCGGGAATCGGGCGCGACCGCCAGCACACGACGGGCGTACTCTTGGTCCGCCTCGTAATTGTCCTTGCCGCCAAGCATGTAGTTGTATGCCCGCGCCGAGTTCGGCTTGTACGGATCGACCCCGCGGGGCGCGCGTCCACTGTTCGACACCGCACCTCCCTGCTATCTGCGCCGATCCTAACAAGCCGACTGCGCTGCTCGAATGGAACGGTGCGGGCAACAGGACCACCTTCACCGCATCGGACGGAAACGGACCCGAAAAACCAACCGCTGGTCGCACACTGGGGTCCGAATCAACCGGCGCGCAGTGTCCGGTCACCGCTGATCGAAAAGGGCATTATGAACCTCGCATTGTGGATCGCGGCAGGCGTACTGGCGATCATCTATGTGCCCGCGGGCACGATGGCGCTGGTGACGCCGAAGGAAAAACTGGCCGAGAACCCGAAATTCGGTGGTGTCGCGGCCTTTTCGGCGCCGGCGATCAAGGCGATCGGCGGCGCGGAGATACTCGGCGCCGCCGGTGTCGTCCTGCCGCAGGCCACGGGTATCGCCGCGATATTCACCCCGATCGCCGCCGCCTGCCTGGCCGTATTGCAGTGCGGCGCCGCGACTTTACATTTCCGGCGCGGCGAATACCAGGTGCTCCCGATCAATTTCACCTTGATCGCCGTGGCGGCCTTCCTCGCGGTCGGCCGCTTCGCCGGCTGGCATTGATCACGAAACCCGATGGTATTCCGCGAGCCACTCCTCGAACGACATCGCGGTGATCCGCTCGTTGTGCACCTCCGCGGCCGCATCCGAGGCCAGCCAGACGATGGACGGTCCCATCACCTCCGGTTCCAGCACCGGCAGCCCGTCGGGCACCTCGTCCGGGAACATGCCGGTGCGAGTCGCACTGCCCGGCAACAGGATATTGACCCGGACCGGGGTGTCGGCGAGTTCGGCCGCCATGATCCGCGACAGCGATTCGGTCCCGGCCCGCGACGGTCCGTACGGCGCGAATCCGGCCCGGAGCATCGACATGTGGTTGACCGACACGTTCACGATCCGCCCGGTCCCGGCCGCGAGCATGCGCGGCGTCATCTCCCGCGCCACCAAGAAGTAGCCGGTCAGATTGGTCTCCACCAGATCCCGGAAGGCCGCGGGCGCGATATTCCAGAACCCGTGCGGCCGGACCAGGAATCCGGGATCTATTGTCCGCATACCTATTCCGGCGTTGTTGACGAGCATATCGATACCGCCGAACCGCTCCCAAGCCTCATCGACGGCCGCCGCCACCGAAGCCTCGTCCCGCACATCCATACCCAAACCGATTGCGCCTGGCAGTTTTTCGGCGACCAGCCGGGCCCGCTCGGGATCGCGGCCGGTCACCGCGACACGAATTCCATTGTCCGCCAGGGCGACCGCCATGGCGTACCCGAGGCCGCCGGTCGCGCCGGTGATGAGGGCGGATTTCACTGAGTTCATTTCATCTCCTAGTGCAGGTTCGCCATGACGCTAGGATTTAGAGCGTGCTCGAAGTCAAGCAGCAGCCGATTCCCGCCGAAGGCCTCAGCATCGCCGAGGCCGCCCACCGCACCGGGGTCAGTGTGCACACCCTGCGCTATTACGAGCGCGCGGGCCTGGTCGTCACCGAGATCGATCGAACGGCGGGCGGCAGGCGCCGCTACCGTCGGCTCGACCTGGAGTGGATCACCATCTGCACCCGGCTGCGCGCCACCGGCATGCCCATCAGGGACATCCGGCGCTACGCCGAACTCGTCACCGCGGGCCGCGGCAACGAGGCACAGCGGCTGGAGCTGATGGAGGCGCACCGGGCCGCGGTGATCGCCAAAATAGCTGAGCTGCAAGACAATCTGGCGCTCATCGACCACAAGATCGACATCTACCGCGACCGACTCGTCGCGGGCGACGCCGACCGCCTCTGGGCCCCACTGCCCGCCGATCAGCTCGACGGCTGATCGTCGACCTCGATAGATTCCGAAGCCTCGAATGCGGCCGCCACCGTGCGCCGCACCTCGTCCATATTCGCCGCGCCCAGTTCACGGGCCACCGAGGTCATATCGACATCGGGCAGCCCGCAGGCCACGGCCCAGTGCCAGGGCTCCAGATCTCCGTCGACATTCATGGCGAAACCATGGCTGGTGACACCGCGGCTCTGCCGCATCCCGATCGATACGATCTTCCGGCCACTCGCCCTGGTCCACACACCGGTGAGCAGTTCGGAACCGGGCGGCGTATCCCGGCGCTCGGCCGCGAGGCCGAGTGCGCCGAGCGCATCGATCAGGCGGTGTTCGACCTCGCGGATATAGTCCACGACGCCCTCGCCCGGACCGAGCCGAACAATCAAATAACCGACCAGTTGGCCCGGTCCGTGGTAGGTGAGCTGCCCGCCGCGGGTCGTCTCGATCACCGGAATGTCGTGGGCCGGATCCGGCAGATGCGCGGCCGGCGTGCGCCGGCCGACGGTGTACACCTGCGGATGGCTGAGCAGCCACAGCGTATCCGGCAGCGCACCGCGTTGGCGCTGATCGACCAGCGCGACCATCCGCTCCATCGCCTTCTCGTAATCGACGAGTTCGTCATGGAGCAGGGTCAACGGCCGCGAGCGCATACCTGCGACCTTACGACGACGCCGTCCGAACCACCGGACCGCTCCGGCCGAATCGCCAATAGCGCTGACCCAGTGCGTAATTCGCCGATATGTCCGGCTACCGGCTCGGCCGACCGCACAGATGTCCGAATACGGCGAGGTGAACCGCTCATGGCGGCCGGGCCGGTGCGATAGTCTCTGATGGCATGGCAGGTAAGCGCACCGTCCTCACGGTCCGGTTGCGCCGGCTGGCGGCGCAGCTGTTCGAGCTGCGCGAACACGCCGGGCTCAGCAAAGAAGAGGTCAGCGGGAAGACCGGGATCAACGTCACCACGCTGTATCGCATCGAAACCGCGCAGGCCAGGCCGCAGCGGCGCACGCTGATGGCGATGCTCGACCTCTACGGCGTCACCGAACAGCAGCGCAGCGACGCGCTGCAACTGCTCACCGACGCGCTCAGGCCCGGTATGTCGCGTCCGTACGAGGGCAGCCTGTCGGAGGTGTACGCCGCGTACATCAATTTCGAAGCCGAGGCGCTGTCCGCGCGGCACTTCGAAACCTCGTTCATCCCAGGGCTTTTGCAGACCGAGCAGTACGCCATGGCGGTAATCGACACGGCCATGCCGAAATTGGAGGCCTCGGTGCTCGAGCAGCGGGCGCGGGCCAGAATGGACCGGGCCGGCGTGCTGACCAAGGAGGACGCGCTCGAACTCTGGGTGGTGATGGACGAGGCGGCCATCAGGCGGGTGGTCGGCGGTCCGACGGTGATGCGCGGCCAACTGGACCGCCTGCTCCAGGAAACCAAGCGCAAGAACGTGATTCTGCAGATCCTGCCGTTCGGCGCGGGCGCGCATCCCGCCATGACCGGTGCGTTCACCCTGCTCGACTTCCACGATCCGGCCGATCCGGAACTGGTGTACGTCGAGGGCATCGCGGGTGACGAGCTGATCGAGGGCCACCCGGAGATCCGGCGCTTCGGCGTGATGTTCGACCAGTTGCGGGCCATGGCGCTGAGCCCGCGCGATTCGATGGAGCTGATCACCGAGGCCGCGAAGGGATTGCGTTAAGTGCGGCTGGCCCGCCCGTACCCCACCGCCGCCGGAATCGCGAAAACCACTATGGCGCCGAGGGAATAGGCGACCGTGACGAGCAGTGGCCCGCGCACCGGACCGCCGAGCGAGAGCCCGCGCATCGCGTCGATGGCATAGCTCATCGGCTGATGCGCCACGATCGGCCGCGCCCAGCCCGGGTAGGCGGGCAGCGGAACGAATCCGCTGCTGAAGAACATCAGGATCGATGATCCGAGCGAAACCGCCTCGACCAGAGCGGCTTTCGCGCTGAATACGGCGATCGCGGTGACCATGGTCGCGAAGCCGAGTCCGAACAGCAGCGGCACCCCGAACAGCGCGACACCCGCGAGCAGACCCTGCCGGAACCGGAACCCGAGCGCGACGCCGACCACGAAAAGCACCACGGTGCACAGCAGGATCCGCACGCCCTCGGCCACGATCCGCGCCGCCAGGCCCGACGCGCGGTGCACCGGAAGCACCCAGAATCGCGCCAGCAGTCCGGCGTCGCGTTCCCGGCCCAGGGTGATCGCACCGGCCAGCGACCCGGACATCACGCCGACCAGTGCGACCATCGGCACCGACCCGTACAGCGCGCTCGCCCCGGAGAACGCCGAAATCTGGCGTCCCAGCACGATATTCAGCATGATCAGCAGCAGCGCCGGGAATACCAGCGACTGGATGACGGTGAGCGGATCACGCCACCAGCGGATCAGCAGCCGCTTGGTCTGGATCATTGTCTGCGGGAACAACAGCCGCAGCGTTTCGGTGCGGCCGGAGACCACGGGCAGGCCGAATTCGGCGGGCGTGGCTACCTCGGTCATGCCGACCTCCTGAGCGAGACCACGACGGCGGCGGCGCCGAAAACCAGTGCCAGACCGAGCGGCCAGGCCAGCGCCGGACCCATGATCGGCCAATCCACCGCGCCCGCATTGGGTGTGGAATCACCGGCCAATGCGCGCAGCCCGTAGACGAATTGCGATACCGGCTGGTTGCGCGCGAAAGCCTGTATCCACGTCGGGAATTGGTGAGCGGGCGCGAATCCGGTGGACACCATGCCGAGTATCAGCTGCGGCAGGATGAGCGCCTGCGTCGTGGCCTCGGGACTCTTGGAGAGACTGCCGAGCAGATCGGCGCCCAAGCAGAGCGCCAACCCGATCAACAGCGCGAACCCGATGAATCCCACTGTGTCCCAACAGGTTCCGTAGAAGCGAAAACCGATCACCCGGCCGCATACCAGCGCGGCGGCCAATGCGATCCCGACCCGGTACAGCGCCGCCGTCAGCCGGGCGGCGAGCGGGATCACCGCAGCCATCGGCAGCGACCCGAAGCGCAGGTTCAGCCCGTCCCTGGCGTCGACCGCGGCCCGGAACGAGGCCGAGATGGCACAGAACGCCACCGCCTGCATCACGATCATCGGCATCAGGAACTGTGCGTAGCTACTGAGTCCGTGCCCGTATAACGACATCACCAGGTTCAGCGGGACATAGAAACCGACGGTGAAGATGGTCGGCGCGAGCAACGCGGTGATCACCTCGCCGTTGCGCAGCGACGGGCGGATCAGCCTGCGCGTCAGCACCCACCACTGCGCCAGGGTGGCCGTGCGCGGTGCGGGCGCGTCGACCAGCACCTCGGCCCGCATCCCGATGCTCATCCCGCCGCCGTTCGTCCGCACCCGTCCATGGTGCTCGACTTCCCCGCCGGAATCCGGCGATCCAGGTCCTTTCAGCATGTCGCACGCAGCTCCGGACGGTCCAGCCGCGCGTGCTCCGCCAGCACCCTGCCGATTTCCGGCAGCGCGCGCGGCGCGGTCATCTCATCGTGGGCGACCGGCAGCGGGTAGGTGGTGATCGCGCCGGTGACATGCGGCCGCCACCGCTGGGCGGCCGCATCCGGGTCGGTCTTCGGCGTACCGTCCGGCTCGTATGCCGCGGCGAAGAAGATCAGGTCGCCGTCGTAGCGGGACGGCCGATAGCCGGGCACCATCCGGACCGCCGCGTTGTAGGAGTCGGTGAGCCGGATCAGGTCGGCGGCGGTGACGTCGAGCGCGCCGGCCAGCGTCGCGCGGATGGTCGCCGCCGCGGCGTCGGCGGTCAGCTCCGGCGAATCGGTGTGCACGCCGAACACCGGTCCGAAGGCGTGCACGAATTCGCCGGGTGTCCACGGTTCGGGCGAATCCACCTGCCGCGCGGCGAGATCCGCGTCGAGCAGGGTCAGCCGCACCGATTCGCCCGCGCGCCGCAGCCGGGCGGCGATCTCGTGCGCGACGAAGCCACCGAACGACCACCCGAGCAGTTCGTACGGTCCGTGCGGTGCTACCTCGCGGATCTCGCGCACATACCTGCGCGCGTACTCGCGAATCGTGCTCGGCGCGAGTTCGCCTGCAGTGCCCGATAATTCGGGCGCCTGCAACCCATAGACCGGGCGCTCCGGCTCGAGGTGCGCGGCGAGGCCGGAGTAGCTCCAGGCGAGTCCGGAAGCGGGGGCGACGCAGAACAGCGGCGGCAGTTCGGGATTCGCGACCGGACGGATCGGCAGCAGCACGTCCAGCGCGGAGCGCGCGGCACGGCGTTCGGCCGCACCCGCCGTACCCGCGCAGATCTTCTCGGCCAGCCCACCGACCGTCGAATCGGCGAATATGGCCAGCACCGCCACCTCGGCACCGAGCGCCTCGCGCAGGGCGCGTACCGCGCGCACCGCGCTGAGCGAATTGCCGCCGAGCGCGAAGAAATCGTCGTCCAGACCGATTCCGGCCGGATCGATGTCGAGCACCCCGGCGTACGCCTCGGCCACCGCACGCTCGATATCCGTCCCGGCGGGCCGGAAGACCCCGGAACGGCGGCGGACCGGAATCCGGTTGCCGTCAGCCAGATTTCGCGCCGTCAGCGCTGCCTGCTCGGCCGGTGAGTCGAACAGGTCGATCGCGCCGACGCGAACCCGCGGATCGGCGAGCACCGCCCGGACGGCCCGATGCAGCGCCGCGCCGAATCCGGTAACCGTGTCCTCGTCGAAAAGCTCGGCGGCATAGTCGAAGTGGCCGTCGATACCGTCCGGCGCGCCGGAATCGTCGAGTTGTTCGGCGATATGCAGGTGCAGATCGAACTGGGAGATCCCGGTTTCGATATCCACTGCCGCGAATTCCAGCCCGGGCAGCGCGAATCGGGTGGGTGCGAGGTTCTCGAACGAGAAGGCCACCTGATACAGCGGATGCCATGCGGTGGACCGGACCGGGTCCAGCGCCTCCACCAACTGTTCGAACGGCACATCGGTGTTGGCCAGCGCGCGCAGGTCGCGCTCCCGGATATCGGTGAGCAGTTCGATGAACGATCGATCCGCCCGCACCTCGGTGCGGAACACCACGGTGTTCACGAACATGCCGACGAGATCGTCCAATTCGGGTGCGCCGCGCCCGGCCACCGGGGTGCCGACGGCAATGTCCGCGGTGCCCGACAGCCGGGCCAGCAGCACCGCGAACAGCGAGTGCAGCAGCATGAACAGCGAAACATTGTGGGCGCGTGCCAGTTCCGCCAGCGCGGCATGGGTGGCCGCATCCAGTTCGAAGGGTATGCGGCCACCGCGCGTCCCGAGCACCCGCGGGCGCGGGCGATCGGTGGGCAGCGGCAGATAGCCGGGCAGGCCGGCCAGTTCCTGCCGCCAGAACGTGAGCTGTTGTGCCGCGACCGATGCCGGGTCGTCCGCCGAGCCGAGCAGATCACGTTGCCAGAGCGCGAAATCGGCGTACTGGACCGGCAGCGGCGTCCACTCCGGTGCGGTCGCGGCGGCGCGGGCCGCATAGGCGACGGCGATATCACGGGCCAGCGGGGTGAACGACCAACCGTCACCGGCGATGTGATGCAGCACCAGCACCAGTACATGCTCGCGCGGGCCGAGCCGCAGCACCGCACCGCGCACCGGAACCTCGGCCGTCACATCGAACGGCGCCATCGCCATTTCCCGGACACAGTGTTCGGCAACGGCTTCGGTGACCTCGCGAACGGGCAGTTCGACTTCGGCGGCGGGCCGGACCACCTGTACCGGACCCTGCTCCGTCTCCGGATACACGGTGCGCAATACCTCGTGCCGCGCCACCAGGTCGGCAATTGCCGAGCGCAGTGCGGCCAGATCCAATTCGCCGGTGAGGCGCAGCGCGATCGGCATGTTGTACGCGCCGGAATCGGTGTCGAGCCGGTTCAGGAACCACATCCGCCGCTGTGCGAGCGACAAGGGGGCCGCGCCGGAACGCTCGTAGCGACGCAATGGCGGACGCGCGCTGCGCTCTTCGGTATGCACGGCGGCCAACCGCGCGGCGGTCGGTGCGTCGAACAGGTCGCGCAGACCGACCGCGACGGACCGGGTCGCGTGCAACCTGCTCACGACTTTCGTTGCGAGCAGGGAGTTTCCGCCCAGCTCGAAGAAGGAGTCGTCGATGCCGATCCCCTCGACGCCCAGCACCTCGGCGAACACCTCGACGATCGCCCGCTCCCGCGGTGTGCGCGGGGCGCGGTGGGTCCGGCGCGCGGCCGGACCGGGCGCTGGCAGCGCGGCACGGTCGAGCTTGCCGACCGGCGTCATCGGAATGCTGTCCAGCACAATGATTGCCGAGGGCACCATGTAGGAGGGCAGGGTGGCCGCGAGCTGTTCACGCGCCAGGTCGGTGTCCACCCGCGCGCCGGGCGCGGGCAACACATAGGAAACCAGCGTCGTACCGCTCGTCTCGACCGCGTGCCCGACCGTGACCGCGAAGTCGATATCCGCGAGACCCGTGAGGGCGCTGTCGATTTCGCCGAGTTCGACCCGCAAGCCCCGGATCTTCACCTGGAAGTCGCTGCGGCCCAGGTATTCCAGCGCGCCGCCGTCCGACGGCCTGCGCACCAGGTCACCGGTGCGATACATGCGCTCACCCGGCCCGCCGAACGGATCGGCGACGAAACGCCCTGCGGTCAAACCGAACCGGCCGAGGTAGCCGCGGGCCAGCGCCGGTCCGGCCAGGTATAGCTCGCCGACCGCGCCCGCGGGGACCGGGCGCAACCAGTCATCGAGAACCAGGGCGGTCGCGCCGTGGATCGGCCCGCCGATGGTGATCGATTCGCCCGCCGTCAGCGGGGCGCTTCCGGTGGCCCAGATGGTGAATTCGCTCGGCCCGTACAGATTCCGCATGCGGCGGCCCGGCGCCCACTTGGCCACCAGCTCCGGCCCGCAGGCCTCACCCGCGACGGCGAGCAGCCGCAGATCCGGCAGCCGCTCCGGTTCCATGGTCGCCAGCGCCGACGGGGTGATCACCGTGTGCGTGACGCCCTCGGCACGCAGCAGATCCTCCAGTGCCGCACCGGCGTACACATCCGGGCTCGCTACCACCAGCCGCCCGCCGTGCACGTGGGCGAGCAGCATTTCGAAGACCGACGCGTCGAAGCTCGGCGACGCGACGTGCAGCACCCGGGCATCCGGTCCGGTGTGCAACGAATCACGCTGCGCGGCGACAACTCCGGCCAGGCCACGGTGACCGAGCTGCACCGCCTTCGGCCTGCCGGTGGAGCCGGAGGTGTAGATCAGGTAGGCGGTCTGGTCGAGGCGGATCGGCGCACCGCGTTCGATATCGGTGATCGGACCGGCGGACCGGCTCAGCGAATCGGCAACGGTGGCAACGTCGTCCAGCACCAGCCAGTCCACGGTCGCGGGCAGGTTGGCGCGGCTGCCGTCGACCGTCAGGCCGATTCCGGCGTGCGCGTCCGCGACCACGTTGGCGATGCGGTCGGCCGGATGGCCGGGATCCACCGGGACGAAGGCCGCACCGGACTTGGCGACCGCCCACACCGCGACCACCGAATCGATCGAGCGGGGCAGGGCGAGCAGCACCCGGTCCTCCGGGCCGACACCGCGTTCGAGCAGCAACCTGGCCAAACGATTTCCCCGGCGATCGAGTTCGCGATACGTCAGCCGGATGTCGTTGTGCGAGAGCGCGACGGCATCCGGATACGCCGCGACCGAAGCGGCGAGCAGTTCCGGCAAGGTACGTTGCGCCGGGGCGGCGGGACCGGTGATGACAGCCGGTCCGGCGGGTTCCAGTGCGACGACACGGGTTTCGGCGTCGATACTACCGATCCGGGCCAGCAGCGCCGCGAAGCGATCCAGCAGTGCGGTCGCGGACTCCGCGTCGAGCACACCGGCCTGGTATTTGAGCGTCACATGCAGGGTCTCCTCCGAAGAACCTCCAGCACCCCGGTGCGGCATGACCTGAAGGCTCAGCGGATAAGGGGTACCGTCGGCGCCGGTCACGTCGAGCACCCGCATCCCGGCGATATCCGGCATGGCGGCCAAGGCGTCGCGGTCCACCGGATAGGACTCGAATACCGTTGCCGTATCGAATAATTCGCCGAGCCCGGCGGCGCGCTGAATATCCGCGAGCCCGAGATGCTGATGGTCGAGCAGTTCGGTTTGCGCGGCGCGAGTGCGGCGCAGCAGTTCGGTGACGGTCAGCCCGGGGGCCAGGCGCACCCGGACCGGGACGGTGTTGATGAACAACCCGATGGTCTGCTCGACACCGGCCAGCTGCGGCGGGCGGCCTGCGACGGTACCGCCGAATACCACGTCATCGCGACCGGTCCTGGCGCGCAGGATGAGCGCCCACGCCACCTGCACTGCGGTATTCAGCGTCGCGCCGCTATCGCGGACCACATCCCGCACGGCCGCAACGGTTTCCGCGTCGATCACCGTGGTGATCGCACCGGCGGGCGCACCCGGGACGGGTGTCGCGGCGGCGAGCGTCGGCGCGTCGATGCCGGAAAGCGCACGCGCCCAGGCGGTTTCCGCGGCTGCGCGGTCCTGGGCGGCCAGCCAGGCGAGGAAATCGCGGTAGGACGGTGCGGGCGGCAGGGCGCTCGCGTCGCCGTCGGTCGCGTAGAGGGTCAACAGCTCCTGTACGAGCAGCGGTGTCGACCAGCCGTCGAGCAGGATGTGATGGTTGGTCAGCAGCAGGCGGTAGGCGTCCGCGCCGATCCGGATCAGGTGCAGGCGCAGCAGCGGCGGCTCGGTCAGGTCGAATGGCGTCGCCGCGTCGGCGGCCAGCAGTTCGGCGTAGGCGTCCGCGTCGGCGATTTCGCTGAAACGCCAGGGTATTTTGCCCTCACCGACAACGAGCTGCCTCGGCCCGTCGTCGGTGAGCGCGAATGCCGTCCGGAGACTGTCGTGCCGGATCAGCAGCGCGGTGGCGGCGCGCCGCAGCCGGGCTCGGTCGACGGTTCCGGACAGCGACAGCACGGTCTGCACCAGGTAGGTATCCGCGCCCGCGGCGAGGCCGGCGTGGAAGTACAGACCGAACTGCAGCGGGGACAGCGGCCACACCTCGGTGAGCGCCGGATACCGGCGCTCCCAGCCGTCGATATCGCCCTGCGCGGTCGCGACGAGCGGGAAATCCGACGGGGTGTGCCCGCCCGCGGCGGCGGATTCGGCGTGCCGGGCCAGTGCGCGCAGCGCGGCAACCCACAGCCGCGCCAGCGCCGCCACCTCCTCCTCGGTGACGATCAGTCCGGCATACGTCCAGGTGGCCCGCAGCTGGTCGCCGTCGGTCAGCGCGTTCACGTCGAGCACAGCGGGCAGCGGCATCGCCGGATCCTGGGTGACCGCGAACGGCGTTGCCGCACCGGACCTTTCCCGGCTCGGCAGCCATGGCCCGGTGAACTCCGCCCGCACCCGGCCGAGATAGTTGAAACCCAGCTGCGGCGCGGGCCGCTCGGCGAGCACCGGCGCCGTCACCGGATTCAGATGGCGCAGCAGGCCATACCCGATCCCGTTGTCCGGCACCGTGCGCAGCTGTTCCTTGATCAGCTTGATCGCCCGTCCGGCCGCGGAACCGCCCGCGAACGCCTCGTCGATATCGATTCCGGTGAGATCGAGCCCGACCGGGAAGACAGTGGTGAACCAGCCGACTGTCCGGCTGAGCTCGGCATGGGCCGAAATCCCCTGCCCCACATGCTCCTCACGCCCGTGACCCTCCAGCGCGACAACCAAACGCGGCACCGGCGCTCCCCCACCGATCGCATGCCGCTCGCGCCCATGATCCGCCAGCGCGGCAACCGAGCAGGGTACCGGTGTTCCGGCGATCGCATAGTCCGCACGATCATGCCCCACCTCGCGCTCCCGCCGCCATCGGGCGACTGCCAGCGCCAACGCCGTCAGCAACATATCGTTCGCACCACCGTGGAAGCGCTCCACAAGAGTGCCGAGTACGGCGGTGGTTATCTCGGCGGGCACCTGAATGTCGATGCGCCCCATGGTTGCGACGGTGTCGATCGCGGGATCGAGCTGCCGCACACCGAGGCTCGTCTCCGCACCGTCGAGCGTGCGTTCCCAGAACGGACGCTCGGCGACCCGTTGCGGCCGCACCGCCTCGTCGACCAGCGCCTGCGCCCAGCGCCGCGCCGAGGTGCCGACATCCATCAGTTCAGGCGCGCGCCCGGCCGACACCTGCCCCCACGCGGTCAACAGATCCGGCAGCAGAATCCGCCAGGAAACCCCGTCCACCACCAGGTGATGCAGCACCAACCACAGCGAACCCGGCTGTCCCGCACCACGATCCAGCCACACCGCGCGCGACACCACCCCCGAGCGCGGGTCCAGCAGGTCGGCTGCGGCCGCCAATTCCCGCTCGACCAATTCGGCCTCGGAAATGTCCGCTCCGATGATCGCGGACGCGGTGCGCGGGTCCAGATCGGCAGTCAGCGCGGCACACACGGGAACGCCGAGATGCGCATGCCACAGCATGGATTCAGCCCGGACAGCGCCGACAGGGCGAGCGTTGAGCGTCCATCCGTCGCCGTTTCTATCGAGCCGTGCCCGCAGCATGTCATGCCGATCGATGACCGCTTGCAGAGTGGCGACGAGGGTCGGCTCGTCGATGCCGACCGGCAGCTCCACCAGCATCGCCTGCGCGAATCTATCGAAATGACCGTGAGCGAGCAGACTTTCGGCGATGGGCAGTGGGCGCATCGGGCCGATGCCGCCGCCCGGCAGCTCATCGAGTACCGGCGCGGCCGCCGCGATATCGGTGGCAACGGCGGCCAATCCGGCAACGGTCTTGCGCTCGAACACATCTCGCGCGCCGAAGGCGATGCCCGCGGCCTTGGCGCGGGCCACCAGCTGCACCGAGACGATGCTGTCCCCGCCGAGTGCGAAGAAACTGTCGTCGGCTCCCACCGAATCGATGCCGAGCACCTCGGCGAACAGAACGGCGATCAGCCGTTCGCGTTCGGTCGCCGGTGCGTGCGAAATGCGCTCGCGGACGGTGAAATCCGGTGCGGGCAGGGCCGCGCGGTCGATTTTGCCCGCGGTGGTGAGCGGGAATTCCGCGACCGGCACGATCGCGGCGGGCACCAGGTGCTCCGGCAGGAATCCGGCGACGAAGCTCGTCAGCTCGTCCGGATCGACGCCCGGATCGACGACGACATAGGAAACCAGAACGGCGCCGCCCGCGGGAGTCGCCGTCGGCATCGTAAACGCCTGTGCCACAGCAGGATGCCGCAACAGCCCGCCATCGACCTCGCCCGGTTCGACACGCAGCCCGCGCAGCTGCACCTGTGCGTCATCGCGCCCGAGGAACTCCAGAACGTAGCCTTCGCCCCGGACGACCCAGCGCACCAGATCCCCGGTGCGATACATCCGCTCGCCGAACGGCGCGGCCACGAAACGCGCCGCGGTGAGCGCGAATCGGCCCAGATAGCCGCGGGCCACACCCGGCCCGGTCAGATACAGCTCGCCGACCGCGCCGACCGGCATCGGCCGCAGCGCGCGGTCGAGCACCACCGCCGCGACCCCGCGCATCGGACCGCCGATGGTGACCGGCTCACCCGCGACCATCGGCGCGCTGTAGGTGGCGGCGACCGTCACCTCGGTCGGGCCGTAACTGTTGCTCAACCGCACCCGATTCGCCCACCGCGCCACGAGATCCGGCGGGCAGGCCTCACCGCCGACCACGACGGCCCGCAGCTCGGGCAGCAGCGCCGGATCCACGGTGGCCAGCACCGCCGGTGCGACGGACAGCGCGTTCACCCGGGAATCCCGCAGCACCGCCGCCAACTCCGCGCCCGCATACGCCCGCGGCGGCACGATCACCGAGGTCGCCCCCGTCGCGAAGGCGACGAGCAACTCCTCGATCGAGGAGTCGAAACTCGGCGAATCCGCGTGTCCGACCCGGGAATCCGGGCCGACCAGCAATGCGTCCCGCGATTCCGCGACCAGATTGGCCAGCCCCCGGTGCGAAACCACCACGCCCTTGGGCATTCCCGTCGATCCGGACGTGTAGATGACATAGGCGGCGTTGTCGAGGTGAACCGGCACCGCCACCGGATCGGAAGATACTGCGGCGCAAAGCGTTTCGAGCTCGTCCAGGACCAGCCAGTCCACCTCGTCGGGTAATCCGGACAGCACGGCGGCCACGGTGAGCCCGAGCGAAACGCCGGAATCTCGCACCATGTGTCGCAGTCGCTCGACGGGCAGCGCCGGATCGATCGGCACGAACGCCGCGCCGGTCTTGGCCACCGCCCACACCGCGAGCACCGATGCGACCGATCGACCGATCGCCATCCCGACCATGGTCTCCGGCCCCGCACCGCGCGCGATCAGCACCCGCGCGAGTCGCGAAGAGCGAGCGTCGAGTTCGGCATAGGTCAGCTCAACCGTTCCGGCCAGTACGGCCACCCCGTCCCGGTTCCGCGCGACACCGGCCGCCAGCAGTTCCGGGAGGGTCACCGGCGCAACCGATTCCGTCCCGGATACCGGCACGAGCGCGGCCAGCTCCGCCGGTTCCGACAATTCGATCTCCGAAACCCGTTGCTGCGCACCCGCTGCCAGGAACCGGTGCAGGTAGCCGACGAAACGCTGATGATGGCGGGCCAATTCGGATTCGGTATAGCGATTCGGATTGGCCTGGAAGTCGATATGGGTGCTCTCCCCCGCGATTCCGGGATACAGGTTGACGAACAGATCCTCGATCAGCCCGGAGGTGAGCACGTGCAGCCGCCCCGTCGCCGTACCGAGCACCACCTTGTTGTCGAAGGCCATGATGTTGACCGACGGCCCGAATCCGGCCATCCGGTCGGCGGCGAAGCCGAGGTCGCGCAGGATGTCCTCCTGCCGATACCGCTGCCTGCGCAGCGCGCCGGTGAGTTCGTGCTGGGTGGCGCGAATCGCCTCGCCCACCGTGGTTTCGGCCGTCCCGATCCGCAGCGGCACCACATTCGCCACCATGCCGCCCGAACGCCGCAGCGCGGCCGTGGTGCGCGCCGAGACCGGCAGGCTCAGCAGCACCTCGTCGTGCGCGGATTTCCGAGCGCCACAGGTCATCCGGGACAGGTAGGCGGCGAAGGCCGCGACCAGCACCGGCGCCGCGCTCGAATTCGCCTGGCGCGCGACCCGTTCCAGCAGTTCGGCGGTCTCCTGCGGCAGCGTCGCGCTGACCAGCAACGGATGTGCGTCGGCGGGCGCCGTCGAGGTGGAAAGGCTCGGCGCTGCGGGCGCGCCGTCCAGCCGTCGCGCCCAGTATTCGCGGTCGGCCCGGAATCGGTCCGAATCCCGGTACGCGGCATCGGCGGCCACGATCTCCGTCAGACATTGCGCGCGCGACGGCGGCTCCGGCTCCCCGTGCACCCGCGCGGTGTAGAGCTCGGCTATCCGCGCGACCATGGTCGCCGCGGCGTATCCGTCCAGCGCGATGTGGTGAATCCGGGTGTACCACAGGTATTTGCGGTCCGCGACGCGCAGCACCGCACCGCGGACCAGGCGGTCGCGCAGCAGGTCGAGCGGCGCGGTGTAGTCGGCCCGCATCCACTCCCGCGCGACGTCGAGCGGATCGGGTGCGCCACGCAGATCGATGACGTCCGGTTCGGTCGCCAACTCGGGATCGACCTGCTGATAAGGGATTCCATCGATCTCGAGCAGCCGCAGATAGCCGGTGCCGAATTCGCGGCCGACCCGCAGCCCCACCTCGGTGAGCACATCCAGGTCCAGCTCGCCATCGATCTCGATGTACTGGGCCATCGAGATCGGCGCGGCGCCCGCCACCTGCTGGGCGAACCAGATGCCGCGCTGCGCCGCGGACAGCGGGAACGGTCCGGCCACCGCATCGCGGTATGTCATTTCGTCGGATTCCATGCGACGCTGGGGCATCGTTCCTCGCTCGAAGTCGTCCTACCCACCGAATCCGGGCGTTCGCCACAAACGCGCCGGTCCTTCGGTTTCAAATCTCGCCCGAGCGGCGGCCTTTCGATACCGCCCCAAGTGTCCGGACCACCGCTCCGAGGGTCAACGGATCCACACCTGGGTGTAAGCGCTGTTCAGACCCGGTGAAGCGGGCGGCTTCCGACCGGTCCGAAGGGGCCGCCGGATGGCCCGAATCCACTGCATCCCAGGTGATTACGCGACACTCCGGGACGGCGGCGCGCAGCCAGGTGACGGCCGCCCCGCGGATGGGTAAGGTATGCGCCGATGACCAGCATGGAAGCTCGTTTCCGTGACGCGACCCGGATCGTGCCCCTCCCCAGCCCGTGGAGCCTGAACGCGTACCTCGCTCAGGTGGCCGCGCACCGGGGTAGGTCGATCGCGATCCGGCCCGTCCCGGCGGCGGTGCTGAACGAATCCGGTTGCCGCGGCAGCGGTCTGTGGATCGCCCGCAAGCATGACGACATCATCGTGTACGACGAGGCCGCGACCGGCCGCAATGCCGACCACATCGTGCTGCACGAGGTGGGGCATATGCTGCTCGGCCACGGCCGGGCGGACACCCATCCGGTGGACCGACTGGCCCCGACGCTAGCGACCCTGCTGCCGTCCATCTCCCCGCATTCGATCGAACATGTGCTGGGGCGCAACGAATTCGGCGCGGAGTGCGAGCGGGAGGCGGAGGTGTTCGCGGATATGACGATGGTCTACGCGACGCTGCCGCGACGTAAGGTCCGCTCGTTTCGGCTGTTCGGGCGGCGTTAGCGCTACCAGGGTCCGGTGACGCCGTCGGGCAGGCGGCGGGTGCCGACGCGTAATTCCTCGACCAGATCCTGATAGGTGTCGGCGAGTTCGACCAGACGCACCCAGGCGTCGTAGAACACCGGCTCGGGCGCCTGCGCGAGCGGAACGAACGCCTGGGCGGTGAGCCGCGCTAGTCGGTCCACCAGCTGTCCGACCGTCTCGGTATGCGGCTGCGCAGCGGCGTCGGGCACGGGCGTCACCAGCGTCACCCAGCGGTCGATGGCCCGGACGAGCTGGGTGCGGCGGCGATCCAACTTGTCCATCTCGCACATCGGGGTGCGTTCGCGGATCTCGTGCAGCTGGGCCAGTTCCCCCGCGGCCTCCAGCATCGGGTGGTCGTCGTGCGGCAGCCCGCGGCACGCGGCGATCAGCAGCTCCTTGCCGGGCAGGATCATGCGCTTGTCGGGATACGTCATAGTCTTCGCTCCCCCCGGCCGGCTGCTCACCACCTGTCATCGCTCTCTGCCGCAGTATGCCACCCAGACACCGGCGTACCGACCGGATCCATCCACCTTCGATGGGGTCACCGATATGTCCTTATTTCGCCCTCCGGTTGCGGTCGGCTCGGGTTTGCGATAGCGCATCGGTCGCCGGATACCATGCAGGACAGGACATTTCGATCACCGGACCACAACCCGGATTCGGTGGAATGGTGCGGCGGGCACCCGTCTGGGGCAGCGGCTCAGGACATGGCGACGAGGTAATCGGGTCCGCCGATATAGCTGGTGTGCCCGGACTCCCCGTCCGCGGTGGTGGCCGCGACGATCGCGGCGGCGAATTCCTCGATGGTGGGCAGCGCCGCCTGGTCACGGCGCGTGGCGACCGCGTCCGGATCCCTGCGCTCCAGCAGGCGCACGATGATGGTGCCATCGATCATGTCGCCGGAGACCACCCGCAGGGTGATGCCGTGATCGGCCAGTTCCGGAATCAGCGCGCGCAGCGCGTCCTCGCCCGCCCGCTTGCTCGCCGCGATCGGTTCGTAGTCGGCCGGAACCGGTTTGCGGCCGTGGAAGTGTGCCTGGTGGCTGGTGATGAAGACGATGCGGGACCCGGATGGCATGAGCGGCAACGCCGTTCGCACCAGACGCAGCTGCGCGTCCCGGTTCAGCGCCATCGCGTAGCCGGGCGCGGCGCCGCGCTCCAACCCACCGGATGCGTTGAGTACCAGCACATCCAGGCGGCCGAATTGTTCCGCGATCGAATCCATAAGCGCCCGAACCGAATCCGGGTCGGCAATATCGGCGCCGATGGCCGAGGCGCCGCCGCCGGACGCGACGATCTCGTCGACGATCGATTCCGCGCGCTTGCGCTTCTCCCGGTAGTTGACGATCACCTGGTCGCCGCCCGCCGCGAGCTGCCGCGCCGTCTCCGCACCGATCCCGCGCGAAGCCCCGGTCACCAGCACGATCCGCCGTTCGGTCGACATAGCTCACCCTCCGCTTTGCTTCTAATTTAGAATCACTATGGTAGTTCGAAATGAGAAGTGCAAGCCGGGCAGGCGACCCCGCACATGCGCCGATGCTGGCCGCCATGGACCTACTCGGCCAGCGCTGGATGCTGCGCATCCTCTGGGAGCTGGAACCGGGCCGCCTCGGTTTCCTGGAACTGCGCCGCCGCATGGACAATTGCTCGTCGAGCATGCTGTCGGCTCGGCTGCAACGACTGCAGGCCGCGGGCGTCGTCGAAAAGCGCGCCGACAAGTCCTACGAACTCACCGTCGCCGGAAAAGACCTCGGCCGCGCCATGGAATCGCTGTGGGCCTGGTCCGAACGCTGGTCCGCGAAACTCACCGATTCCGAATAACCGCTCGGACTAGCGATTTCGCGGTCCGGCACCGGAAAATCGCGGCGTCCCCAGGCAGCCGACCTGACGGTTCACAACGCGACCGGCACCGGCGTTTCGGCGGCGACTCGGCGCGGAATGACGAGATACGAGAGCCCGAGTCCCGCCAGGCTCAACAGCGCACCGGCGGGTCCGGTCCAGCACAGTCCGTCCACCGCGACCAGCGCGTTGTCACCGTCGGCCGCATCCGCAACCTGCTTGCCGCCGGGCTGAACACCGCGACCATCGCGACAGTGCTGCCCTGCCTGCGCGAGGACGACCGCAGATTGATCCCGATCTGCGCCGATCTGGTCGCCGACCTCTGCCGGGAACGCGCTCGAATCACCGCCGCCATCACCGAGTTGCAAAGCTCCCTCGGCATGCTCGATCGGGTGATCGACGCGGCGCCGCCGGATGTCGCCGCGCGCGCCGGTGTGTGACCGATTGCTCCATCGCCCCGCAACGGAACCCGGGCCGTGCCCCGCCGGGCGGCGTTCGAATTCATCGAGTCTTCCCTAGCTCGTTGACCGAATACGAGTCCGCCGCGCAGAACGCCTGGGCGGCCTTCCATTACCGCCCCAACCCGAACGATCCGGAGGTCGAGGGACGTCACCTCACCTCGGACGGCAGTTTCCCCGACTGCCAGGACTTCCGCAGCCTGCCCGGTAATACCGTCGTCACCAGGTACACCATCGAAAACTGGTAGTGCCCCGAGTCTGGCGCATCCGGCTCCGGACAACCAGACTGGGGCCATGAGCGAATTCGGGGCGGGCGATTCGGTGCGGGTGCGCGCCGAGCGGTTTCTGAAAGAGTGTGGCGCCGAGGATATTCCACACCCGGGCGGCACACTGCTCGCCCATCTCGGCCGGGTCGCCGATGCGCTGGCGGAATGGGGCGCCACGACTGATATCCAGCTCGCCGGGCTGTGCCACGCCGTCTACGGCACCGACGGCTTCGACCGGTGGCTGCTGGACCCGGCCGACCGGCACCGGATGGTGGAGCTCATCGGCGAGCATGCGGAGGCGCTGGTGTACCTGTACGGAAGTTGTGACCGCACAACGGTTTACCCGCGGCTGACCGCGACGCCGGTACTGTTCCGGGATCGCTTCACCGGCCGGGAATTCGAACCGGATGACGCCGAACTGCGCGCCTTCCTCGAACTCACCGCGGCCAATGAGCTCGACGTGATGGCGCACAATGCCGAGCTCGCCGCGAAACACGGTGCGGCGCTGTTCGGCCTGTTCGAGCAGACGCGAAACTACCTGTCACCGCGCGCCTGGTCCGCTTGCCGCGCCCAACTCGGTTCCGCCGCTTCGTGATCGGCCCTACGGCTCGTCCGCATACCTGGCCCGCGCCCATGCGGCCTCGAACTCGTCGCGGCCGATCTCGAATTCCACCCATTCCGGGTCGTAGAGGTCGACGAGCGGCGGGTTGAACGCCCAGTCCTCGACGGTGCTGCGGATGGCGGGCCCGGCGTCCCGGTCCTCCACCTGACGCAGGCGGCGGCCGTCCGAATCGACCTCCGAATAGTAGGTGGCGGGCTCGACGCCCTCCGCGCCGTCCCAGTGCCGCTTGACATAGAGGATGGTGCGATCGGCCAACGCGCCGAAGCCGGGCAGCGCGCGCTGACGCACCCGCGCGTCGTGCAGCTCGCGCAGTTCCGCCGGGATATCCGCGCTATCGCATGCTATTTCGGTGAGCGACCAGGATTCGGCCGCCTCGACGGTATTCGGGTCCTCGACCACCTCGACCTCGGCGAAGGTCTCCCGGATGCGCCGGGCGGAATCGGCGGTGATCCACCACCACGCACAGCCCATACCGTAGTCGTGCATGACCAGAAAACGCTTCCCCATATCGCGCGAGTTTAATTGAGCGACAACGGAATACAAGAAATCGGCAACGCATACATCGGAGCGGCGGCCACCGCAAGGGTTTGGTTCGGCCGGAGTTCACCGCGACACGGCGACGGCCGAATTTCGCGAGTATCACCAACACCTCGGATAACTCGGGTTTAGGCTGTCCGCCGTGGTCGAACCCCAGCCCCCCATCGCGCCCCACCCCGCTATCGCCCCGCTGGCGCCGCTGCTCGGCACCTGGCGCGGTGACGGACAGGGCGAGTATCCGACCATCCAGCCTTTCGGATATTTGGAGGAAGTCCGGTTCGGCCACCTCGGCAGACCGTTCCTCACCTATCGGCAGCGCACCCGCGCCGCCGACGACGGACGCCCGCTGCACGCCGAAACCGGCTACCTGCGCTGCCCGAGCCCGGACCGGGTCGAGCTGATCCTGGCCCACCCCACCGGCATCACCGAAATCTGTGAAGGGCCATTGACATTCGAGGACGGCACGCTGCGAATGGAATTCGATTCGACCAGCATCGGCCGCAGCAGCACCGCGAAACTGGTCACCGCACTCGGCCGTTCGATCCGCCAAACCGGTGACACCATCGACTACACCCTGCGCATGGCCGCCGTGGGCGAACCCATGCAGCACCACCTGGCCGCCAGCCTCAAACGCGCCGACTGATCCGGATCCTCAGTCGCGCAAGCGATCCGGCCGCCACGATAGGGCCTGCCGTCGCCCTGGGCCGAGCGCAGCCGATACGGCGTGATACCCCCATGGGCCAGCGCAACCCGCGGCTACTCGCCTGTACGGGCTCGAGCCCCATTATTGATCCGAATCCCGCTGCACAAGCGACGGTTTCGCCACGGCCGTACTCGCATGTCGCACGGTATGTGATCCAGACCACCACATGGCGCGCGATGTGCCCTCGACCACTTCGGCTTGTTCGGCGCAAGCCGCCCGGTTTACCGTTCAACGGCAAGCTAATTTCCAGCAAATCTCACGGCGGGCCGTGGCACTCGAACGCCGGGATCCTCCGCCGAACCCTGAAGCAGTAGGGAGCCGGATATGAAGCGCTCAACCCTCATCCTCGCCTCCGCGGGCATGATCCTGGCCGGTGCGGCCGTCGTCCAGGTGCTCGGCGGCCCCGAGGCGAGCGCCGCCGTACCGATCCTCGACCCGCAGCACCTCCGGGTGGGCCTGTCACTGTCCAACACCGAGACCGCCATGGTCGGCGCGAGCGCCCTCACCGACGGCTTCGACGCCATCGTGCCCAGCAGCGCGGAAGGCATTGCGCTGCAACCCGACTCGCGGATACCGGCACAGGACGGCCACCTCATGGCCGGCACCGGCGCGGTGGCCGCCGAGGCCGCGAACCGCGGCGGCTACGTGAACGTCTACGCCACCTACCCGGGCAACGCCGTCACCGCGGGCTATCCGCTGCTGATCGTCCAGCACTGGAACTGAACGCTCAGTACCCCGGCGGCAGCGCGGCCAACATATCGCGGGTCACCGCGACCGCGTGATCCGAACTGCCGCCCTTGACCAGCAATGTCGCGAAGGCCAGATCGCCGCGGTAGCCGACGAACCAGGAGTGCGACCCGCCCTCCACCTCGGCCTCCCCGGTCTTACCGAAGACCTCGCCCTGATCGGCGATCCGCTCCGCGGTACCGCCGGTCACCACCAGCCGCATCATCGACCGCAGACCATCGACGATCTGCGGCGTCAGCCCCGGACGGTCACCGTCGACCGTGGTGGGGCGTCCCGCGATGAGATACGGAACCGGCGTCGACCCATGCGCGACGGTCGCCGCCATCAACGCCATACCGAACGGGCTCACCACCACCTTGCCCTGGCCGATACCGTCCTCGGTGCGCAGGGTCAGATCGTCGGCGCGCGGCACCGAGCCGCTGGCCGTCGGCAACCCGTCGATCGAATAGTTCTGCACCACACCGAATTTCGCTGCCGCTGCGGGTAGCGCGTCGGGCGGCAGCTCGCTGGCCAGCTTGGCGAAGGCGGTGTTGCACGAACGCTGATACGCCGTCGCCATCGGCACATCGCCGATGGTGAAAAGGTTGTAATTGGGAATCGTCCGCTCCCCGATGACGATCCGGCTTGGGCACGGCACCACGGTGTCCGGCATCGCCACCCCGGTGCTCATCGCCGCCGCCGCGGTCACCGTCTTGAACACCGAACCCGGCGGGTATTGCCCGATGGTGGCCACCGGACCGTCGCGGTCGGCCGCCGGATTCTGCGCGACGGCAAGGATCGCCCCGGTCGACGGGCGCAGCACCACCATCATGGCCTGGTCGTCGGGTCCGTCGACGGCCCGCTGCGCGGCGTTCTGCACATTGCGGTCGATGCTCAGCGAGAACGACGGCGCGGGCTGCGACGGCACCTCGGTGAGCACATCGGTGTCCACGCCGTCGGCGTTCAATGTGACGACGCTCCAGCCCGCCTTACCGTCGACCTCGTCGATCACCGTCTTGCGCACCTGCGCCAGCAAATCCGGGGCGAAATCCCGGTCGGTGGCGACCAGATCCCACTGCTGGGTCAGCGTCACCCCCGGCAGGCCGATGAGATCCGTTGCGGCATCGTTGTATTCGACTTCGTTGAGCAGTATGACGGTGTACCCGCCCTTGGCCGCCCGCGCGCCGTCGAGTATCGCGTCGGGGGTCAGCTTCGGATCGATACGCGTCAACCGGGCGGACAGCGCGTTGGCGACCGAGCCGGGGTCCGGCGCCTCCGCCATATCGAACGCGACGCGAGTTACCTTGCCCGGCACCAGCACATCGCTGCCGGACTGCTCGTTCACCCGGGCCCGTGGCGCCGGTTCGGTGCGCAGCGCCATGGTCTGGGTATCGCCGAGTTGCGGATGGATATCCGATGAGGACCACCGCACCACCCAGCGCCCGCCGGACTTCACCATCTGCAATTGGCCGGTGTAATTCCAGACACGATTCTTGGGCAGCTTCCAGGTGTAGGTGTAGTCGACGGTGGCCGTGTCACCGGTGACCCTGGCCGCGCCGGTATGCGCGGACAGCTGTTCGGCCTGTAGCTTGTCCCACGCCGAACGCAGTGCGGCGCTTGCCTTTTCGGGCTGGTTGGTGAGCCGGGCCGCGGTGCTCACATCGTGTCCGGCGAAGGCGGACACAAAGGCGTCCGCGGCGGGCGTCGGGCCCTGCGGGCCGCTCGCGCATCCCGCAGCGGGTACGGTCAACGCCGCGGCGGTCAGCACGACGGCGAATCTGCGTTTCGTCCGTATCGACATCGGGAGCGATGGTAATGGCCAATCGCGAGCAAACCCGGTGGGCACACCGGATCCGCTCGGCCGGAACGGCGTTCAGTCCAGCAACACCGTGGCGAAGGTGGCGATTTGCCGGAATCCGACGCGACCGTACGCGCGCCGGGCGATGGTGTTGTAATCGTTGACGTACAGGCTGGCCGTGCGGCCCGAGGCGACAACCGCATTCGCCACCGCCGCCGTGCCCGCGGTGCCGTGCCCGCGCCCGCGCCGGTCCGGATGCACCCACACCCCCTGGATCTGCCCGGTCCGCCGGGACAGCGAACCGACCTCGGCCTTGTACACCACCTCGCCGTCCTCGAAACGCGCCCAGGCCCGGCCGGATTCGATCAGGCTCGCGATCCGGCGGCGATAGCCGCGGCCGCCGTCGCCCGCGCGCGGATCGACGCCGACCTCCTCGATGAACATGGCGATGGCCGCGCAGAGGTATCGGTCCAATTCATCCGGACGCACCCGGCGGACCTCCGCGTCCGGGGTGGCCAGCGGCGGCTGCGCGAGCGCGAGCAGCGGCTGCTCGCCGCGCACCTCGCGCTCCGGACCCCACCGATGCGACAGCATCTCCCACAGCGGCAGCGCCAGCTCCTGTCTGCCGACCACCGACGAGCACACCCGCGGCCACCGCGCGGCCCGATCGGCGAAGGCGCGCAACGCATCGTGATCACCGCGCAGCGGCACCAGGTTCGCGCCGGAGAAGCACAGCGACTCCGCCGGACCACCCCGGCTCCACAGTTCCCCTTGCCCGCCACGGCCGTCCAAACCGAATTCCTGCAACCGCGCCGCGACCATGCACGAGGCCACCGGGTCGGCATCCAGGACCCGCAGTACCTGTGCCAGATCCCGGTTCGCCAGCTGACGCGCCGGTGTGTATCTGGCCCGTCGCGTCGGCTCCAGCAGACTCCGCACACGCACAGCCTGCCACGAAAAACGCAAACGTGGTAAGTGCATGACGAAAGCCACCCCGCTATCTTCTGGGACAGCGGGGCGGCGCATCGTATTTCCGGTCAGCCGACGGTGACGACGGGGTCGCCCGCGCCCGCGGCATCGCCCATTTCCTCGGCGATCCGCATGGCCTCCTCGATCAGCGTCTCCACGATCTGATGTTCCGGCACGGTCTTGATGACCTGCCCCTTGACGAAGATCTGGCCCTTGCCGTTGCCGGAGGCCACACCGAGGTCCGCCTCGCGCGCCTCACCGGGACCGTTCACCACGCAGCCCATCACGGCGACCCGCAGCGGAACCTCCATACCCTCCAGGCCCGCGGACACCTCGTTCGCCAGGGTGTACACGTCGACCTGTGCGCGACCACACGACGGGCAGGACACGATCTCCAGCTTGCGCGGCCGCAGGTTCAGCGACTGCAGGATCTGCCCGCCCACCTTCACCTCTTCGGCGGGCGGCGCGGACAGCGACACCCGGATGGTGTCGCCGATGCCCTCGGACAGCAGCGCACCGAACGCCACCGCAGATTTGATCGTGCCCTGGAATGCGGGCCCGGCCTCGGTGACGCCGAGATGCAGCGGGTAATCGCAGCTCGCGGCCAACTGCCGGTATGCCTCGACCATCACCACCGGATCGTTGTGTTTGACCGAGATCTTGATATCGCCGAAGCCGTGCTCCTCGAACAGGCTCGCCTCCCACAGCGCCGATTCGACCAGCGCCTCGGGGGTCGCCTTGCCGTACTTCTCCAGCATCCGCTTGTCCAGCGAACCGGCGTTCACCCCGATCCGGATCGGAATGCCCGCCGCCCCAGCCGCTTTCGCGACCTCCTTGACGCGGCCGTCGAATTCCTTGATGTTGCCCGGATTCACCCGCACCGCCGCGCAACCCGCGTCGATCGCGGCGAAGATGTAGCGGGGCTGGAAGTGGATGTCGGCGATCACCGGAATCTGCGATTTCTTCGCGATGGTCGCCAGCGCGTCGGCGTCCTCCTGTCGCGGACAGGCGACGCGCACGATGTCACAGCCGGATGCGGTGAGCTCCGCGATCTGCTGCAGCGTGGCGTTCACGTCATGGGTCTTGGTGGTGGTCATCGACTGCACGGAGATCGGGTGCTCACTGCCGACCCCGACATTGCCCACCATCAGCTGGCGGGTCTTGCGCCGGGGCGCCAGAACGGCCGCGGGTGCGGTCGGCATCCCCAATCCGATTGTGCTGGTCACGTTCGGCTGCCTACTTTCCTACGTTTTTCGAGTGGGGCCGTTCGCCTACCGAGCTTAACCGCGTGCGGCAGGGGGCCACCTTGTGACGGCCATGACAGCGGGGCGGCAGTCAACTGTCCGCGACTGCCCGGGTCAGACTACCCGCGACCTATGGGAAAAGCTGGATCGGATTGACGATATCGGCGACCAAGGTCAATACCATGTACGCGCCGCCGATCACCACGAAGACATACGTCACCGGCAGCAACTTCAGATAGTCGACCGGGCTGCCCGGTTGCAGTCCGCGCCAGCCGCGAATCGAGTTGCGCACCTTCTCGTAGAGCACCACCGCGATGTGGCCGCCGTCCAGCGGCAGCAGCGGCAGGATATTGAACGCGCCGAGGAAGAAGTTCAGGCTGGCCAGCACCAGGATGAACAGATTCCACTTGCCGTGATCGGCCGTCTCGCCGCCGATCTTGCTCGCGCCGTAGACGCTGACCGGTGTCTCCGCATCGCGCTCACCGCCGGTGACCGCCGTGATCAGCGCCGAAACCTTGGACGGCAGCTGCGCCAGCGATTCGACGGTGCGCGCCGCCATCTGGCCCGTATAGGCGCCTGCGGCCGGAATCGCCGCCAGCACATTGTATTTCAGCGGCTCGTAGTATTCCTGGCCGACGCCGACGGCGCTCACCTCGCGGGCCGGGCCGTTCTTGTCCGCGTAGCGGGCGACCCGCTGCGGGGTGACCTGGATGTCCAGCGTCTTGCCGTCACGGTCGACGGTGTAGCTGAACGGGCCGGTCTGCTTCTGGGTCTCGGCCTGGAATTCCTTCCAGGTGCTCACCTTCACACCGGCGACGGCGTGCACGACATCGCCGCGCCGCAGACCCGCCTGTTGAGCCGGGCCGGGGCCGGTGCACGGCAGCAGCTCGAGGTTCGCCGGGTTCTGGTCTGCGGTGCAGTTCATCGCGCCGATGGTGGTGGCGGGCGGTTGATCGAAGCGCGGCAGCCCCCAACCGACGGCGAGCACGACGATCAGCACATAACCGAGCACGAAGTTCATCGCGATGCCGCCGACCATGACGACCAGGCGCTTCCAGGTGGCCTGCCGGTACATGGCCCGGTCCAGATCCTCCGGGTCCAGTTCGTCGAGCGCGGTCATGCCCGCGATATCGCAGAATCCGCCGAACGGCAGCGCCTTGATGCCGTACTCGGTCTCCCCGCGCCGGAACGACCAGATCCGCGGCCCGAAACCGATGAAGTAGCGCCTGACCTTCATACCCGTCGCCTGGGCCGCCCACATGTGCCCGCATTCGTGCAGCGCGATCGATAACGTGATCCCGAGGGCGAACAACACGAACCCCAACGCGAACACCATTAGCTCTACAGCCCTCCTGCTGTTTCCGACCCGCGACAGCACACGCGCGTCCGGTACGGCCGCGGGCGCCTCGACCACAGTAACCGGACCCGGATCGACGCCGCGCCTTCAGTCTGACAGGCGATGGTCGTGCCGCGCGTCCGGTCCCCGGCGATCAGGCAGCGACACACTGTCTGGCGAATTCGCGCGCCCACGCGTCGGCGGCGAGCACCTCGTCGAGCGATTCGGGTTCGGCCCGCCACCGGTCGGCGGCGTCCACCGCCGCGGCGATGGTGCGGACGATATCCGGGAAGCGAATCGCGCCGTCCAGGAATGCCTGCACCGCGATCTCGTTCGCGGCGTTGTAGACCGCGGTCACGCTGCCGCCGGCCTGCCCGGCCCGGCGCGCCAGTTCGACCGCCGGGAACACCGCATTGTCCAGCGGTTCGAATTCCCAGGTGGACGCGGTGCCGAAATCGCAGGCGGCGGCCGCGCCGGGCACCCGGTCCGGCCAGCCGAGGGCCAGCGCGATCGGCAGCCGCATATCCGGCGGGCTGGCCTGGGCCAGGGTGGAACCATCGGTGAAGGTGACCATCGAGTGCACGATCGACTGCGGGTGCACGGTGACATCGATGCGGTCGTACGGAATGCCGAACAGCAGATGCGTCTCGATCAGCTCCAGCCCCTTGTTCACCAGGGATGCCGAATTCAGCGTATTCATCAGGCCCATCGACCAGGTCGGATGCGCCTTGGCCTCGGCCGGGTTCACCGATTCCAGCATTTCGGTGGTCCAGCCGCGGAACGGGCCGCCCGAGGCGGTGAGCACCAGGCGCGCCACCTCGTCGGCGCGGCCGCCACGCAGGCATTGTGCCAACGCGGAATGTTCCGAATCCACCGGGACGATCTGGCCGGGCGCGGCCGCGCGGGTCACCAGCGAACCACCGGCCACCAGAGATTCCTTGTTGGCCAAGGCGAGTCGGGTGCCCGACCGCAGGGTCGCCAGGGTCGGTTCCAGGCCGAGCGAACCGACCAGCGCGTTCAGCACGACATCGGCCTCGGTGCGGTGGACCAGCTCGGTGACCGCGCCGGGACCGCTCAGCGCGACGCCGAGCCGGGCGCCCGCGGCCGGGTCGGCGACCGCGACGTTGCGCACCCCGGTGGCCGCCATCTGGGCGGCGAGCAGTTCGGTATTGCCGCCGCGCGCGGCCAAGCCGACCACGCGGAACCGGTCGGGGTTGGCGGCGATCACGTCGAGCGCTTGGGTACCGATGGAACCGGTGCTGCCCAGCAGCAGGACTCTCACGATGTCGGACACCCGCTCATTGTGGCCGACGCGGAAACCCCCGCAGACCGCCCCTGCTGGCTACGACGGACGGTCGTATGCCACGATTGATCTCAACCGGCGCCTGGCGCCCGAAACCGACAAGACCTAAGGAGCGATCGTGGCCTCCACGGATATCGAACCCGCCAACAACGAGCGCGCGGTCGTCACCCACGTGGATACCGCCGAGGTGCCCTCCGCCGAATGGGGTTGGAGCGGCGAATCCCGCCGGACCTTCCGCACCGCCGGCTGGATCGTCGCGATCATCCTGCTGTGCATGCTGATCGGTAACCAGAAGGGCCACGTCGAGGATATCTACCTCGTCGGCATCGCGGCCGCCATCGCGGTCGTCCTGATCCGCGACTCGATCCTGCGCCGCAAGCCCCGCTAACTCAGCGCAAACCAGAACCCAACGACCGGAACCGCTTTCCCGCGCCACGGCGCGAAAACGGTTCCGGTCGTGTGTTTTCCGGGCGCGGGCTGCAGTAATGTGCTGCGCGGCAAGACCACACCACATCAGCTGTGAGGGGATACATGCGCAAGTCTTTGTCCGCAGCGTTACTGACCGCCACCGCCGTCGGCACCCTGGCCTCGTTGCCCGCCGTACCGGCCCAAGCGCAGTCGGCCGCATGCGGCCAGGCCATCGACGCGATCAATGCCGCCGTCGCTGCCGCGAGCGGCAACCTGACCCCGGATATCGGTAAGGCGCTATCGATCAAACTGCTCGCCATTGATGCCAGCGGTGGCGACCGGGATGCGATAGCCGCATACGCGAAGGCCCTCACCGACGAGGACGCCAGCGCCGATATGACCGCGGCGACCAACGCGTTCAACGCCGCCTGCGCGGGCTGAGCCACAACCGGAACCCGTTCGGATCCAAGCTTTTCCGGTCGCCACACGCGCGCCCGTCACCCGACACCACCGCAGAGGGAATTCATGCGTAAATTTCTGTCCGCCGCGCTGCCCGCCATCGCCGCGGGCGCGCTGCTGACGCTACCGGCCGCTCCGGCGCAGGCGCAGACCGCCGCATGTGAGATGGCCAGCGAGGTGATCCGCTCGGCCTTCATCGCCGCGCCGGACCACCGGCTCGATCGCGACGCCCAGCGGGCGCTCACCACCAAACTGCAATCCATCTTCGCGCGGGATGCCGAGCGGGATGCGATCGATGCGTTCGTTCAGGCGGTGAACGGCGGCGACGATCTGGATCAGGCGTACGCGACGTTCACCGGCACCTGCAAGGCCTGAATCGGCCGGGCCCGCTGCCGAATTCGGTATTCGGCGGCGGGCCTTGGTATTTCGGATGTCATCGGCCGCGGCGGCGCGGCTGTCCCTTCGCCGGTGTGCGCTTGGCCGGCGCCTTCCTTTTCGGCTCGGCCTGCTTCTTCGTAACAGGTTGCGGTGCTGTGTTTTTCGAGCGTGAGCTGCGCTCCGAGCGGCCGCGCACGACGCCGATGAAATCCTCCACCTGCTCGGTGGTGCGGTCGGTGAGCCAGGCCAGCGCGACCTCGGTGCCGGGCAGATCGGTGACGGTGCGGTAGATCAGGTCGCGGCGGTGGTGCAGGCGGGCGATCGAATGCGGGACGATCGCGAAACCGCCTACGGCAGCGACTATTTCGAGGGTTCCGGCGGCCGCGTCGACGGTTTCGACATCCTGGCGGGTCTCATCGGACAGATCGGCCAGCGCGATCTCGTCGAACAAGGAGATCGGATGATCCTTCTGGACCACCGCGACCGGCAGCTCGTGATAGAGCGGGATCGCGCTCAGGCCCGCACGGTCGATCGGCAGCCGGACGAAGCACATGTCGACACGGCCTTCGCGCAGCGCCCGCTCCTGGTCCGCCGCGGCGAGCTGGATCAGCTCCAGCGGGATGTCCGGGTAGCGCTCGGCCCAGATCCGGCTCCACTTCGCGACGGTGACGCCGGGCACATACCCGATCCGCAGCGTGACCGCCTCCGGCTCCGACTCTTCCGCCGCTCGGGCGATGAATTCCTTTGCCTCACCGAGCAATTCGCGTCCATCATCGGTGAGTCGAGTGGGTTGGGCGCCCGGCACGAACAGCTTCGTACCCAGCTCGTTCTCCAGTTCGATGACGGTGTTGCTCAACCGCTGCCGCGAGATACGCAGCGCCTTCGCCGCCCGCGCGAAATGCAGTTCCTCCGCGACGGCGACGAACCAGCGCAGGCGCGTCACCTCGATCGACTCCAACCGGCTCATTCATCGAAGCGTATTGCACGGAATGTGCCGGGCCGCTCAGGCACCGGTCCCGACCAAGTGACAACGGTCAATCTAGATGGCCACGGCCGTGCGCGGCAGTGCAGACGGCGCCCACTAGGATGTTGCGGTGACCGTGGAGAAGAAACCGCAGACCATGAAGCCGTTGACGGCGGCGAACAAGCTCGGCATCTATCTTCCGGCGGCGCCCGCGGAATTCCGGAACGCGCCGATCACCCGCGCTCAACTCGACGAGTTGCGGACCAATCCGCCCGAATGGCTGCGCGAGCTGCGGCGCACCGGGCCGTTTCCGCGCGATATCGTCGCGCGCAAACTCGGCGTATCCAATAGCGGCCTGGCCCGCGCCCAGGTGTCCGATGCGCTGACCGCCGACGAGATCGCCGCCCTCCTCGCCGACCCGCCGGAGTGGCTCATCCGGGAACGCGAAAGCTACGCGGCGGTGCTGAAGAAAAACGAGCGCGTCAAGGAGAAGGCCACCGAGCGCCGAACCACCACCAACCGCCCGGCCAAGGGTTACTGACACCGGTCGCGCCGATTTCACCGCCCGGCGGCGGTGCGGAAAATGGGCCAGCACACCTCGGTGCGCCATTGCGCCACGTCGTGGGTATCGCGTTGGCCGACAAGGTAATACTCGCGGATAGGGCCGTCGACGGCGAGGGCGTGCCGGGCCACATAGTCGGCGAGGCTGCCGTAGGCGCGGTCCACCTCGGCCGGGTCGCCTCGATGGGTGATGACGGCGAGTTCGGCCGCGGGCACGGTCAGCGCGGTGACCCGGCCCATCGGACGGATTCGGGCCGAGCACGGGACGAAGATGGTGACCTGGCCGCAGTGATGGGTGAAGACCTCGTCGGCGAAGATGCCACCCGCCGGGCCGTCGACCGAAAGTCGTTGTGCGGCAATGGTCGCGTACAGCTCGCCGAGCGCGCCCTGTAACCAGGTCGCGGAGTCCTCGGCGTCGATCACCTCGACGATGGCGGCGGCCTCGGCCCGCGGCTGACTGCGTAGCTCGATGCCCTCCGCCGCGGGTGCGGCCGGTTCGAGCAGGTCGCGCAGCGAGTCGACGGCGCGGCGGGTGCGGTCCAGTTCGTCCTCCAGCCGGGCCAGATGTTTGGTGATCAACTCGTTGCGGGTGGGCAGGTCCGGGGCGGCGAGCACGGCCTGGACGTCTTCCAATGGCATATCGAGGTCGCGGAACCGGCGGATGACCCGCGCCGTCGGCAACTGGTCGGTGGTGTAGCGCCGGTAGCCGGTGTGCGGATCGACATCCGCGGGTTCGAGCAACCCGATCTGGTGATAGTGCCGCAGCGTTTTGACCGTCAGATGGGTCGCGCGGGAGAAATCCCCGATGGACAGATACGCGATCATGCCCACATTCTGCTGGCTCCCCCTACGGGAGAGTTCGGTGCGGTATCGGCATTGACTCTGCGGTGACGGCACCGCCGAACCTTTCTCCAGCGGCCGAAAACGGCCGAGTCAGAAAGGAATCCCATCATGACCGAGACCGCACTCGATATCGACCGCATCGTCGCCCGCTATGTCGAGGTGTGGAACGAGCCCGATGCGGGCGCCCGTCGCGCGCTGGTCGAGCAGTTGTGGACGCCCGACGGTGTCGAATTCGTCGACGGCGGCGTCCAATTCCGCGGTTACGCCGAGCTCACGAACCGGGTCACGGAGGCCTATCTGCAGTTCGTCGCCACCGGTGATTTCACCGTCGTGGGTGCGGGCGACGTCACGGTGCACGACGACATCGTGACGTTCACATCGCAGCTGGTCGCCGACGGGGACGCCGCATGGGCCGCCCGCGTCTTTCTGCTGCTCGACGAGGACGGCCGCATCCGGGAGGACTACCACCTCACCGTGCTGCCGCTGCCGCCCGCGTAGGTCGCGACAGTCACACTTCCGCACCCAGCCGCTCCGGGTCTATGCTCCAAAAATCGGAGTTCACTCCGATTAGAAGTTAGACACTCACAAGGGAGTTGAGTTTCATGTCTGACCTCGGAGCGCGCCGGTGGTGGGCCGTCGGCGCACTCGTACTCGCCTCGCTCGTCATCGGATTCGACGTGACGATCCTGAACCTGGCCCTACCGGCCATGGCCGAGGATCTGCACGCGACCACCACCGACCTGCAGTGGTTCATCACCGCGTACACGCTGGTCTTCGCGGCGGGCATGATCCCGTCCGGCATGCTCGGCGACCGCTTCGGGCGCAAACGCGTGCTGCTCACCGCGCTGGTGATCTTCGGCGCGGCATCGATCGCCGCCGCGTACTCCGATTCACCCGGCACGTTCATCGCCTCCCGGGTGCTGCTCGGACTCGGCGCGGCGGCGCTGATGCCGACCATCCTGGCGCTGCTGCCGGTGATGTTCGCGGAGGAGGAACGGCGGAAGGCGATCGGCGCCGTCGCGGGCGCGGCGATGCTGGCCTTCCCGATCGGGCCGATCCTCGGTGGGCTGCTGCTGGACCACTTCTGGTGGGGCTCGGTATTTCTCATCAATGTGCCGGTGGTGATCCTCGCGCTGCTCGCCGTCGCCATGTGGCTGCCGGAATCGCGCTCGCGGACGGCGAAGCGCATCGATTACCTCGGCATCGCGCTGTCCAGCGGCGCGCTCGCCGCGCTGACCTACGGCGTCATCCAGGCGGGCGAAAGTGGTTGGGGCGCAACCAAAACGTACTGGCCGCTGATCGGCGGCGCGGCGGCGCTGGCGCTATTCGTGCTGTGGGAGAACCGGATCGATGATCCCATCGTCGATCTTTCGCTGTTCCGCACCGGAGGTTTCAGCGCGGGCACCGTCCTGGGCACCGTGGTGAACTTCACCATGTTCGGCGTGCTGTTCGCGATGCCGCAGTACTACCAGGCGATCCTCGGCACCGACGCGATGGGCAGCGGGCTGCGACTGCTGCCCATGGTGATCGGCATGCTTTCCGGGCTGTCGAGTGCGGAGAAGTCGGCCGCGGCGATCGGCCAGAAGGCCGCGGTCGGCCTCGGCTTCGCGCTGCTGGCCGGTGGGCTCTGCGTCGGCACGCTGATGGATGTGCACAGCGGCACCGGATTCGCCGCGATCTGGACCGCCGTCTACGGTCTCGGTCTCGGCCTCGGCCTACCGACCGCGATGAACGCGGCGCTCGGCGCACTCTCGGCGAATAACGCGGGCGTCGGGTCCGGCGTCAACCAGTCCATCAGGACCATCGGCGGCAGCTTCGGCGCCGCTGTACTCGGCTCGCTGCTCAACTCCGCCTACCGCGACCGGCTCGATCTGGCCGGTGTACCGGATGCGGCGGCACATGCGGTGCGGGAGAGCGTATTCGGCGGGCTGTCGGTGGCCAGGGCGATCAATTCGCCTGCGCTCGCCGATGCGGTGAGCTCGGCGTTCGTGCACGGGCTGAGCACGATCCTGCTGGTCTCCGGTGGGCTCGGCATCCTCGGCGCCGCACTTGCCGTGCTGTTGCTGCCGCGCCGGGTTGGTCCGGCGCCGGACCGGATCGCACAATCGGAGCATGAGCAGCCAGCCGTCTGACGACATGCCCCCGGCCCAGGGTCTGCGGGAACGCAAGAAGGCGCGGACCAAGGCCGCGATCCAGCGGGAGGCGGTGCGACTGTTCCGCGAACAGGGTTACGGCGCGACAACCGTCGAACAGGTCGCGGCCGCGGCCGAGGTCGCGCCCAGCACCGTCTTCCGCTACTTCCCGACGAAACAGGATCTGGTCATCGACAGCGACTACGACCACGTCTTCGAGGTGATGATGCGTGGCCAGTCGCCCGACCTCGCGCCGAATCAGGCCGAGCACAAGGCGATTCATGACATACTCGCCGAAATGACCGACGAGGAGCTCGCGGTGCAACGCGACCGGCTCGTCCTCATCCTCTCGGTGCCCGAACTGTGGGGCGCCAGCCTCGGCAGCATCCGGAAATCCATGGCCGTCATAGCGGAACAGGCCGCGAAGCGACGCGGCGGCGACCCCGCCGACCCACGCATCCGCGCCTACAGCGGCGCCGCCTTCGGCATCATGCTGATGGTCGGCCTCGACTGGACCGAGAACCCGGAGATGGACTTCGCCTCCGCATTGGAACAGGCCCTCACCCACCTGCCCGAACTCGAACCCTGACCGGCGAACAGCGGGTGGTCGATCCCGCTGCGGCGGCCGAGCTGGCACCTCGCCGGGGTGAACCGGCGAGGTGATCCGTCAAACCAGAACGCCGACACCGGGAATCGCGTCGAGCAGCTGCTTGGTGTAGCTGTCCGCCGGATCGTTCAGCACGGTGTCGACCGGGCCCTGTTCGACGACCCGTCCTTCGCGCATGACCAGGACCTCGTGCGCCAGCGCGCGCACGACGGCGAGGTCGTGCGAGATGAACAGGTAGCTCAACCCGAGCCGATCCTGCAGCGAGGACAGCAAGGCCAGAATCTGTTCCTGCACAAGAACATCCAGCGCCGAGACCGGTTCGTCGCAGACCACCAGGCGCGGCTCCACCGCCAGCGCTCGCGCGATCGCGACGCGCTGGCGCTGACCGCCGGACAGCTCGTTCGGATACCGGTGCGCCAACGCCGCCGAGAGCGCGACCTGATCCAGCAGTTCGGCGACCCGCTTGCGACGGCTGTCCCGATCGCCGACACCGAAGGCGCGCAACGGTTCCGCGATCAACCGCTCGACGGTCCACATGGGATCCAGCGAGGCGTACGGATCCTGGAACACCGGCTGCATGGCCCGCCGCGCCGCCCGCAGCCGATCACCGGTCAGCCCGATCACCTCGGTGCCGTCCAGCAGGATCGTGCCGGAGGTGGCGGGCACCAGCCCGAGAATCATTCGGGCCGTTGTGGTTTTGCCGGAACCGGATTCGCCGACGATCGCGGTGGTGCGGCCGCGGCCGATGGTGAACGTGACATCGTCCACCGCGCGCAGCACCCCGCCGCGGCCCCGGATCCGGTACTCCTTGGTCACATTCGTGACTTCCAGGATCGGCGTGGACTTCTCGGCAGGCTGTGCCTTCTTGGGACCGGCCTTGCGCCCGGACTTCTTCTTGCCGTTGCCCGCCTGCTGCTTCGCGGTGCCGGAATCCGCTGCGGCGTCATTCGATTCGGCCCGGCGGCCCGGTCCCGAATGCGCGGGCGCGGCGGCCACCAATCGCTTGGTGTACTCCTCCTGCGGATCGGTGAGCACCGCGCGCGCCGGACCGGTTTCCACGACGCGGCCGTCCGACATCACCACCACCCGGTCCGCCCGTTCGGCGGCGAGGCCGAGATCGTGCGTCACCAGCAGCAGTGCGGTGCCGAGCTCCTTCGTCAACTCCTCGAGATGGTCGAGGATCTGCCGCTGCACGGTCACGTCGAGTGCCGAGGTGGGCTCGTCGGCGATGAGCAGGTCTGGGCGGCAGGCCAATCCGATGGCGATCAGCACGCGCTGGCGCATGCCGCCGGAGAATTCGTGCGGATACTGTTTGGCCCGCCGCGCCGGATCCGGCAGCCCGGCCTGGCCGAGCAGTTCGATGGTCCGGGCCTTCGCCGTGCGGCGATCGCAAACTCGGTGGGCCAGAAGGGTTTCCGACACCTGCGTGCCGACCCGCGACACCGGGTTCAGGTTCGACATCGGATCCTGTGGCACCAAACCGATTTCCCGGCCGCGCAGCTGACGCAGCCGCTTCTCCCCGACCGTGGTGATGTCCTCGCCGCGCCAGCGCACGCAACCGCCGGTGATTCGGCCCGATCCGGGCAGCAGGCCCATGATGGCATGCGCCATGGTCGATTTCCCGGATCCGGAGGCGCCGACCACCGCGACCCGCTCGCCCGGCGCGATCACCAGATCGGCGCCGCGCACGGCCGAGACATTGCCGAAGGACACCTGAAGATCGCGGATCTCCAAAAGAGGCTCACTCATGACCGAACCTTTCAGCGACTGGTCTTCGGGTCGAGCGCGTCCCGCAGGGCGTCGCCGAACAGGTTGAATCCCAAGCAGATCAGCGCGAGCGCCACACCGGGGAAGATGCCCGGCCACGGCGTGCGCAGCAGATACTGCTGGGCGTCGGACAGCATGATGCCGAGGCTGGGCGCCGGCGGTTTGATGCCGAGCCCGAGGAAGGACAGGATCGCCTCGCCGATGATCGCCGTCGGCATGATGACGGTGGCCTGCACGATGATCGGCGCGAGCGCGTTCGGCAGGACATGCTCACCGAGGATGCGCCACGACGGTACGTGCATGGTGCGTGCGGCCATGACGAAGTCGGTCTCCTTGAGCCGCAACGTTTCCGCGCGCACCACCCGCATCATCACCGGCACCTGCGCGATGCCGAGCGCGAGCGCGGCGTCGGTGAGCCCGCCGCCGTTGATCGCGGTCAGCGCCACCGCGATGATGATCGCAGGGAAGGCGAGCAGCACGTCGGACACCCGCGAAAGCACGGTGTCCAGCCAGCGCCAGTACCCGGCGAGCAAGCCCAGCGGTACGCCGATGACCACCGCGAACAGCACCGAGAGCACGCCGACCTCCAGCGAGGCCCTGGTGCCGTAGAACACCCTGGACAGGATGTCGCGGCCCAGATCGTCGGTACCCAAGGCGAATCCTTCGGTTCCCGGGCGCTGGAACGGGGTGGAGAAGTGCACCGCGGCCGGTGCGTACGGCGCGAGCAGCGGGGCGAATACGCCGATGAAGACGACGATCAGCAGCAGCACCGCGCCGATCATGCCGAGCGGGTTGTGCCACAGCAGGCGCAGGATCCGGCGGCGGTCCGCGATCGGCGGGACCGGCGTCTCGGCCGCCTTCGTCGCCGCGGCGTCGGCCTCGGCCACGATCGGATCCGTCGCGATCGCAACGGAACTCGCCTCGGCGGCGGACTCGCCCACCCCGGCAGCGGATTCCGGTCCGGCAACCGAATCCGCCTCGGGGGCATCCGCTTTCGCCGAGTCGCTGCCGGACTTGTTCGCCGCATCGGCAGCAGCGGATTCCGCCCTCACCGCGGAACCCGCCGCATCCGTTTCGGCCACGGTGTCCTTCTTCTTCGGAGTTTTGGGGTCCTCGGGAACTTTCGGGTCTTCGACCAGAGTCATCGTGCCCTCCCGGACACTCGAACGCGCGGGTCGATCACCGTGTACAGCACGTCGACCAGCAGGTTGATCACGATGTATGACGTGGTGATCACCAGGATGACCGCCTGGATCACCGGATAGTCGCGGCTGAACACCGAATCCAGGGTCAGTTTGCCGATGCCGGGCAGGCTGAAGATGCGTTCGGTGACCACCGCGCCCGCGATGAGCAGGCCCAATTGCACACCGACGATGGTGGTCACCACGATGAGACTGTTGCGCAGCCCGTAGCGGAAGATCACCGCGCCGCGGCCGAGCCCTTTGGCGCGGGCGGTGCGCACGAAGTCGGCGGTGAGCGTTTCCACCATCGACGAGCGGGTCTGCCGTTGGATCACCGCGGCGTGGGTGATGCCGAGGATCACCGCGGGCAGGGTGAGGAAGTAGACGCCGCGCACCGGATCGTGCAGCGGCGAAACGTATCCCGAGGCCGGGAACCAGCCGAGCTGCACGGACAGGTAGAGCACGCCGAGGATGCCGAGCCAGAACGTCGGCACCGAAAGGGCCAGCAGCGAAACGCCGTTGGCGGCCCATTCCGGCCAGCGCCCGCGGTAGACCGCGGCGACGACACCGCCGATGACGCCGACCAGGATCGCGACCAGCATGGCGTAGACCGCCAGCTGGACGGTGACCGGCAGGGTCTGTCCGATCATGCTGCGCACCGGCGTTCCCGTCCGGATGGACCGGCCGAAATCGCCTGTCAGCGCGTGCTTTACGAATTCCCAGTACTGGACCGGCAGCGGCCGGTTCAAACCGAGCTTCTCGCGCATGGCGTCGACGGCCGCCTGATCGCCCTGCTCACCGGCCATCACGCGGGCCGGGTCGCCGGGTAGGGCGCGCACGCCGAGGAATACCACGATGGATGCGATGACCAGCGTCACCGCGGATTGCCACAAACGGTGGAACAAGTACTGCAACAACGGTTTTCAGCCCTTCTGATCCGCTGTGAACGCGGCCTTGCCGAGCCTGATGACGCCATCGGGATACGCCTCGATGCCGGTCACCCGCGTGGAATGCACGGTGAGGACCCGAATGCGATAGGTGTACAGGTACGGGTTGTCCTGCTGGATGATCTGCACGGCCTGCCCGTACAGCTCGGCGCGCTTGGCGACATCCGTTGTGCGCGAAGCCTGCCCGAGCAGATCATCCAGTTTCGGCGAGCTGTACCCGCCGTAGTTGCCGCCCGATCCGGTCTGCAGGAATCTGGTGATGTTGCCGTCCGGATCGAGGCGGCCCGACCAACCCAGGTACAGCGCCTCGAACGTGCCCCTCTTCTGCACGTCCAACAGCGTCGAGTACTCGGTTGGCACGACCTTGATATCGAATCCGCCCTCGGCGGCGCTGGCCTGCAACGCCTGCGCGTAGCGGAGTTGGTCCTGCTGGTTGGTCACCTGCAGTTTGACCGGGTAGGGAATCGGCACGCCCGCCTCGGCGAGCAGCTGCCGCGATTTCTGCGGATCGTATGCGGGGCAGGCGGTTCCGTCCGGTGTCGCGAACGGACTCTGCGGCGAGATCGGCGAGCAGGCCAGCTCGAACCAGTTGTTGAACACCACGTCCACCAGCTGGCGCCGGTCGATGGCCAGCGAGAACGCCATCCGCACCCGCGGATCCTTGGCCAGCGGTGTGTCGATCTGCTTGGTCGGCTTGCCGACGCCGTCGACATTGCCGATATTGAGCGTAATGCCCTGGTAGCCCAGCGAACTCGACTGCAACAGGTGCAGCCCCTTGTTCTTCACCAGCGCGTCGACATCCTGCGGGGAGATGGTGTCGGCCACCTGGATATCACCCGAACGCAGGTTCGCCGCACGGATATTCGCATCCGACATGATCCGATAAGTGATCTTGTCCAGGTGCACGTTCTTCGCGTCGTAATAGTTCGGATCGCGCTCGACCACGATCGAGGTCTGCGGCACCCGCTCGACGAATTTGAACGCCCCGACGCATACCGGGTGATCGCCGAAGTTGTCGCCGCGCTCCTTGATCGCCGCAGGCGACATGATCATCCCCGCGCGATCGGCCAGCGCGGCCGTGATGGGCGAGAACGGCTTCTTGAACTTCAGCACCACATGCGCGGGATCGGCCGTCTCGATGCTCGCGATCGGACCCATCTCGCTGGTGCGCTGCGAACCCTTCATCGACAGATGCCGCTGCAGGCTGGTCTGCACGGCCGCGGCGTCGAACTCGGTGCCGTCGGCGAATTTGATACCGGTGCGCACCGGGATGGTGACCGTGAGCCCGTCCGGCGAGACATCCGGCAGCGCGGTGGCCAACTGCGGAACCAATTGGCCCGCCGCGTTGTTGTCGTAAAGCTTTTCGCAAATCGAGTTCATCACGTAGCGCGTGTAAAGCGAACTCGACGTGGTCGGATCCAGCCGGTCGGGCTCCGAGGATAGACCCATTACCAACTCGCCACCCTCGCGCACCGATTGGCTACCCACCGGGGTGCCGAAATCATCGATGTGCGTTGCGCTTCCGGTCGGATGCTGCACCGGAGCACAGGCCGCGAGCGCGACGACGACCATTCCGGTCGCCACCGCACCCGCTGGGCGTCTGGACGCCCGAAACAGGTACCGCAACATGGCTTTTCAGCCCTTCCAATCCGTCACATAGGCCGCGTTGCCCAGCCGTACCGCGCCGTCGGCGTACACCTCGATGCCGGTGACCTTGGTCGAATGCACCGTCAGGCTGCGAATACGGTAGGTGTAGATGTAGGGGTTCTCCCGATGGATGACCTGCATCGCCTGCTCGTACAAGGCGGCCCGCTGGGCCGTGTTGGTGCTGCTCGCGGCAGCGGTCAACAGTTCGTCGAGGGTGGCGTTGCTGAAACCGCCGTAGTTACCGGTGGATCCGGTGGTCAACATTCGGGAGGTGTTGGCGTCCGGGTCGATTCGGCCGGACCAGCCGAGGAACAGTGTCTCGTAGTTTCCGCGCTTCTGCATGTCGAGCAGCGTCGGGTAATCGGTTGGGATGAGCCGGATGTCGAAACCGCCCTGTGCCGCGCTGGCCTGTAGCGCCCGCGCGTAGTTGAGCTGATCCGGAATGTTCATCACATGCATCGCGATCGGGTACGGCATCTGCACGCCGGCCTCGGTGAGCAGCTTCTTCGCCGCATCCGGATCGAAGACCGGGCATGCGGTGCTGGTTCTGGTCGCGAACGGACTGGACGGCGAGATCGGCGAGCAGGCCGTCTCGTACCAGTCCTTCCATACCGTGTGCACCAACTTGTTCCGGTCGATGCTGAGCGAAAGCGCCAGCCGCACACGGGGATCCTTGGCGAGCGGCGTCTCGATCTGTTTGGTCGGCTTGCCGACGCCGTCGACATTGCCGATGTTGATGGTCAATCCTTGGTAGCCGAGCGAACCGGTCTGCAGCACATGCAGTTGCGGATCCTTGGCCAGTACGTCGATGTCCTGCGGGGACATGGTGTCGGCCACCTGGATCTCACCGGTGCGCAGGCTCGCGGCGCGGGCCGACGCATCGGTCATGATCTTGTAGGTGATCGTGTCCAGGTGCACGTTCTGCGCGTCGTAGTACAGCGGATCGCGGGCCACCGTGATCGAGACGCCCGGCACGCGGTCGACGAATTTGAACGGGCCGACGCAGACCGGGTGATCGCCGAAGTTGTCGCCCTCCGCCTTGAGCGCGGCGGGCGACATGATCATGCCGGCGCGGTCGGCCAGCGCGGCGGTGATGGGTGCGAACGGCTGCCGGTACTTGATCGCGACATGGGTGGCGTCGACGAGCTCGACGCCGTCGACCGGCCCCATCTCACCGGTGCGCTGCGAACCCTTCATCGTCAAGTGACGTTGCAGGCTGGTCTGCACGGCCTGCGCGTCGAATGCGGTGCCATCGGCGAACTTGATACCGGTGCGCACCGGGATGGTGACCGTCAACCCGTCGGAGGAGATATCGGGCAGCGCGGTGGCCAGCTGTGGCACGATCCGGCCCGCCAGGTCGACGTCGTAGAGCTTCTCGCAGACCGCGGTCATGACGTAACGCATGTAGAGCGAGCTGGAGGTGGATGGGTCGAGGCGGTCGGGATCGTTGGACAGCCCCATCACCAGATCGCCACCCTGGCGAACCGGCCGCGTACCCACCGGTGTGCCGAAATCGTCGGTGTGCGCGGTCGCGACCTCAGGAGCTTGATGCGCCGGCGCACATGCGGCGAACATGGCGGCGGCCACAACGAGCGCCGCCATCCGGGTGAAGCGGATCAGCATGCGCTACAACATACTTCAAGGTCTTTCACTTTTCTCCCCCACCAATTCCACTTTTCGGATTCCGTTCTTTTTCTGGCAATCACCGTGAAAGTCATTTTCAAAAAGGCATGCGAAATAGCGGTCCGGCGCCATTTCCGGACCGCTATTCGGCTGCTTGATTCGGTTATCGACCCACCGCGTAGCCCTGCATACCGCGAGGATTCGCGGCCGCTGACAATACACCGGTCTCCGGATCGCGGGCCACCGCGCACATCCGCCCCTCCGACCAGGCCTCGCCGACCGTCACCCGGTGGCCACGCCTGCGCAGATCGGCGATCACCTCATCCCCGATCCGCGATTCCACAACCACCGCACCGGGATTCATCATGCGCGGGTAGAACGAGCCGGGGAAACTCTCCTGATGCCAGTTGGGCGCGTCGATGGCGCCCTGCAGATCCAGGCCGCCGCGCACCTTTTCGCGCAGCGCGACGGCGAGGAAGAAGTGCAGGCTCCACTGATCCTGCTGATCGCCGCCCGGGGTGCCGAACGCCATGATCGGCACGCCGTCCCGCAGCGCGAGCGTCGGGCTCAGCGTGGTGCGCGGACGGCGGCCCGGCCGCAGCGAATTCGGCAGGCCCGGTTCCAGGGTGGTCATCTGCAGGCGGGTGCCGAGCGGGAAACCGAGCTGCGGCACAACCGGATTCGATTGCAGCCAGCCGCCGCTCGGGGTGGCCGCGAGCATATTGCCCCAGCGGTCGACCACGTCGACGTGACAGGTGTCGCCGCGGGTCGCGCCGGTCGCGGCCACCGTCGGCTCCCCGACGCCGAGTGAAAGTTCAGCGGGCGCAACGGAATTCGTCTTCGCATACTGGCCCAGCCGGGGCCGCTGACCATCCGGGCTACCCGGCCGCAACTCATAGGAGGCGCGTGGCGCGATCTTGGAACGGCGGCATACGTTGTAGTACGGGGACAGCAGCGTTTCGAGTGAGACATCGGTGCCGTCGCCGTACCACGCCTCCCGGTCGGCCATGGCCAACTTCGAGCCCTCGATGAGGGTGTGATAGTACTCCGGCGTGCCGTATTCGAGTTGGTCTGGCAGGAGCGCGAGTTGTTGCAGGAACACCGGTCCCTGGCTCCACAGTCCCGGCTTGGCCACGGTCCAGCCGTTCCAGTCGTAGGTGACCGGATCTTCGTAGGAGGCAGCGAAATTCGCGAGATCGTCACCGGTGAGCGTGCCGGCGTGCCGTTCGCCGGAGGTGTCCATGGTCGGCTTCGCCGCGAATTCGGCGATCGCCTCGGCGATGAAGCCCTCACGCCACACCTTGCGCGCCGCCTCGATCTGCGTCTCCCGATCGGAGCCCGCGGCCTCGGCCTCGGCGATCACCCGGCGCCAGGTGGCGGCCAGCGCCGGATTCTTCAGCAGCGCACCGGGTGCGGGCGCGCGGCCGTCGCGCAGGTAGAGCTCGGCCGAGGTGGTCCACTCCGTCTCGAACAATTCCCGCACGGTGCCGACGGTTTCGCCGATCCGCTCCACCGCCGGATGCCCGTTCTCGGCGTAACCGATGGCGTAGGAAAGGATTTCGGACAGCCGCTTGGTGCCGTAATCACGCAACAGCACCATCCAGGCGTCGAACGCGCCGGGCACGGCGGTGGCCAGCGGGCCGGTGCCGGGCACCAGGTCCAGGCCGAGTCCGGTGTAGTGCTCGATCGTCGCGCCCGCCGGGGCGGGGCCCTGGCCGCACAGCACCCTGGGCGCCTGGCCCGCGGGTGCGAGAATTACCGGAACCTCACCGCCGGGTCCGTTCAGATGCGGCTCGACAACGTGGAGCACGAATCCGGCGGCGACCGCCGCGTCGAACGCATTGCCGTCGTTCTCGAGTACCGCGAGCGCGGTGGCCGAGGCGAGCCAGTGCGTGGACGACACCATCCCGAAGGTGCCCTGCAATGTGGGACGCGTGGTGAACACCCGCTGAGTATCGCCTGAGAACGGCACGTGCGTCCAAGACATCTATAACACCACACCGATAGCGTCAGGACATGGAACGCAGACAGCTCGAATACTTCGTCGCGATCGTCGAACACGGCGGTTTCACCCACGCTGCCCGCGCCCTGCGGGTGGCCCAGCCCTCGCTGTCCCGCGCCATCGGCAAGCTGGAGAAAGAGCTCGGCGTCGAGCTGTTCCACCGGGTCGGCCGCAGCGCGGTGCTGAGCAACGCGGGCGAACTGATGGCCGACCGCGCCCGCCAGGTGCTGCGCGACCTGGACGCGCTGCGGGCCGCCGCGCAGGCCGTCGGCGCGGGCGTCGTCGGCCGGGTCGATGTCGCGGCCACCTCGTCCTCGGCGCTGGAACCGGTGATCAATACGATTGCCCAACTGCGCGACGATCATCCCGGCGTCACGGTCAGCACCTGGTCCGCGCTATCCGCGGCCGAGGTGATCGCGACCGTGCTGCGCGGCCGCTGCGAGGCCGGGGTGTGCGGCAGCGCCGAACGCCCGGCGGGGCAGGGGCTCGTCGCGCACTATCTGCGCGACGAGGATTTCCTGCTCGTCGCCCCGCCCGGCACCCAGCTCGGCGCGAACGGCACGGTGACCCGCGACGATCTGCGCGGTATGAGCTTCGTGCTGCCGCAATCGGCGACGGCCGTCCGGGCCCGGTTCGACCGGCTCGCCGCCGCGGTCGGCGACCTGCATATCGCCGCCGAGGTCGGGGACCGCAGCATCGTGCTGCCGATGGTGTTGCGCGGCGTCGGCTGCGGACTAATGCCCGACGGATGGGAATACCTGGCCCGCCGCGCCGGGGCGGAGATCTATCGCTTCGACCCGCCCGAACGACTCCCCCAGTGGCTGGTGCACCGCAGCGGACCGCTGACCGCGGCCGCGCAGGCCTTCATCGATACGACCCTGGCCAATGCCGGGGAGGTCCACTGAACGGACCGGGGCCTGTCGGTGCGGCCGTCGCCGACGCATGGTGGAGCGACGGCTTCGCGGGAGGAGGTGAATCGATGACACCCAACTCCACCGAAGTGCGGCTGACGACCGATATCGCACTGCTGCAACAACTTCCGGAAACCGATCCGGGCGCCGGGCACGCACGGCTGCTGGCCAGAGAACTGCATTCGTGCGCGCACGGCATTCCGACCTGCTGTGAGACGGTATGCATCACCAGCGGGATCGTCTGAGCGATCAGCCCTCCGCCCTGGCCGGATCCGCGGCCGCATGCCGGTCCGGGTCGTAGGTGTCCGCGCCGGTGTAGTGCATCCAGGCCAGGACCCGCGCCAGCGCGGCGGCCCGGCCGGTCTCCGGGGCGGCGACCTTGCCGGTGCGGATATTCAGCGCCACCTCGCCGCCGAGTTCATCGCGGATCTCGGCGGCCGTGCTGCCGGACAGTTTGCGCGCCGTACTGTCCGACACCCGGACGCCGCGCGGCACCGGGAGCGCGGCGAACGCACCATCGATCGCGCGCCGTGCCGAGCGGAGGGCGGTGCGCGGGCGACGCAGGCGTTCCACGTCTATCTCGTTGCGCGCCTTCGTGATCCGTTCCACGTCGACGCCGGTCATGGTGCCGTCCTCGGTGCGGCGCTGTATCTCCGCGAGCAGTCCGGCCGCGACCTCGACCACCTCGTCGAGCACCTGCGCGCAGCCTTCGAGCGCGGCCGCCAGATCGCCGGGGGCGTCGCCGGCGCGGTGCGTCCAGTTCGCCGCGTAGCGGTTCAGCTCCTCGTGCGCCCGCCAGATCGGCGCGGCCGGGGTGCCGGGCACCACGTCGCGCGCGTTCACCAGATGCTGGCCCTCGCCGGAATCGGCCAGCCGGGTGGTCGGCACCCGCCCGCCGAGCAGATGCCGAACCCGATCGTTGTCGGCCAGGTCACGAGCCGGATCCTCACCGGGCTGCGGCAGCGAGCGGCGCGGACCCGACGCACACCACAGGTGCTGGCTCGGATACAAGGTCTGCGAAATCGCCCGCCCACCAAGCAGCTCGGGCAGTTCGGCGATCACGCCCGAGGATACCGCCGACCGCTCGGCATACCGTTCCAGATGGTAAATCCATTTCCGCACTTGGGAACTCGCCTCATCCAGCGAATCGACTTCGGCGCCGCGGGCCGCGAGCGCGGCGTGATCGGTGGCCAGTCGGTGCGCGACCGCGAGATGCTGCGCCGACGCCGCGAAATTCCGCGCGACCATCACCGCGACCGGCACCGGCAGCGCCGCACCGGGCAGCGCGTCCAAATCCTCCGGCCGCCTGATCTTTCCGGATTCACACCCGACCGCGCGGGCCGCCTCGGTATACGACTCCCCCGTCCGCGCCATCCGTGCCCGCACCTGCCGCTTACGCGCCTTGTCAGTGGTCACGGTCGATCCCTTCCACGGCGACGCCCCCACACCGCCCCGCCGCTACTCCCGAATCGCCGAAACGCGCACAGCACAAGTAGATTCATCGCGCGAGGCGAAGCCCCTTGTCCTCATCTCGCCCGGCGGTGTGGGCGCCGGAACGATCGGAAGCGGGCGGGCGCGGGCAGCCACTGCTCAGCAGAATACAACCCACACAACGGATTCGAGCCTAGGCACCGTTGCGCGCTGGACGCAGCAGCGCGAGTCCGGTGAGCAATCCCGTGGTCGAGGCGACGTGGATCAGCAGCGCCTTGCGGTTGGGCGCCCACTTGCCGGTGGTCGGCCCGCCGGACCACATCGCGGCGGCGAATCCGCCGGCGCCGCAGGCCATCGCGCGCCACAGGACCCGGCCGCGGCCGGGTCCGGCGAGCAGCCCGACACCGATTACGCCGAGCGAACCGAGCGTGATCAGCGCCTCGCGCGCCATGTGGTATTGCACGTGCCCGGCGCCGTGGCGCACCTCTGGCGTGCGGTAGGTCTCGTCGGTGATGTGGGTGACGGTCTGCCACACCGACGGAACCGCCGCGGCAAGCCCAGCGACGGTCACCGCGACTCCGATACCTTCGCGCAGCGGCATTTTCAACTCCTGAATCTCGATGCGTGACAGGCGTTATCGACGACCTGCCGCTGAACCATTGCTCAGCAGAACGATTTTCAGCGTAGACGCAACGCTACGTCAAGTCTAGAATTTGGGTACATTGTCCCGAGGAGGTCACCCGATGCACCCGACCGAGACGACCGGCCGGCCCGAACGTCACCACGGAAACCGGCACGGCCGTAGCGAATCCGCGCGCAAAGCGGTGTTGGAGGCCGCCGACGATCTGCTCGCCGAACGCGGCTTCGCCGGATTCACCATCGAGGGACTCGCGCTGCGGGCCGGCGTCTCCAAGCAGACGATCTACCGCTGGTGGAAGACGAAGACCGACATCCTCGTCGACACCTACCTCGACGACGCGGCCGAACATCTCGTGCCACCGGACCTCGGCGCCCTGGATCGGGACCTGCGGGCGCACCTGCGCAACCTCGTCCATTTTCTACGCGACTCGGACTCCGGCATGGTGCTGCGCGTCCTCATCGCCCAGACGCAACACGATCCGGCGATCGCCACCACATTCCGCGACCGCTGCCTGCTGCCGCAGCGTGAGCGCGACCGAATCCCCTTGCGGCGAGCGATGATCCGGGGCGAGTTGGCCGCCGAGACCGATATCGACGCGGCACTGGACCGGCTCATCGGGCCGATCTACTACCGAGTGTTGGTGACCGGCGAAGATATCGATGACAGATTCATCGACGAATTGATCGAGATGTTGCTCCGCACATTCGGAAGCAAACGGGGCGCGGGCAGCTAACCCACACAACGCAAAGACACCCGGCCCCCGAGGTCGGGAACCGGGCGTCATCAGCGGATCAGGCCAGATCGAAGCGGTCCAGGTTCATCACCTTGGTCCAGGCGGCGACGAAATCGTCGACGAACTTCTGCTTCGCGTCGTCGGCGGCGTATACCTCGGCGAGGGCGCGCAGCTGGGAGTTCGATCCGAAGATCAGATCGGCTCGGCTGCCGGTCCACTTGGCCGCGCCGGTGGCGCGGTCGGTGCCGATGTAGGTGCCGTCGTCGGCCGGGGACGGCGACCACTTCGTGCCCATATCGAGCAGGTTCACGAAGAAGTCGTTGCTCAGCGTGCCGGGGTTGTCGGTGAAGACGCCCAGCGGCGAACGCTGGTGGTTCGCGCCGAGCACGCGCAGACCACCGATGAGCACCGTCATCTCGGGCCCGCTCAGGGTGAGCAGGTTCGCCTTGTCGACCAGCAGGTACTCCGCCGGGAGCCGGGTGCCCTTCCCGAGGTAGTTGCGGAAGCCGTCGGCCGTCGGCTCCAGCGCGGCGAAGGATTCCACATCGGTGTTCTCCTGCGTCGCATCCGTGCGGCCCGGCGTGAACGGCACCTGAACGTCGAAACCGCCGCTCTTGGCGGCCGATTCGACCGCCGCGACACCGCCGAGCACGACGAGGTCGGCGAACGACACCCGCACATTGCCGGTCTGGGCGGAGTTGAACGACTCCTGGATACCCTCCAGCACCCGCACCACCTGCGCGAGCTCGTCGGGTTCGTTCACCTCCCAACCGATCTGCGGTTGCAGCCGGATCCGGCCGCCGTTCGCGCCGCCGCGCTTGTCACTGCCGCGGAACGACGAGGCCGCCGCCCACGCGGTCGAAACCAGTTGCGGCACGGTCAAACCCGAGGCCAGGATGCGGCTCTTCAGATCCGCGATCTCCGCGGCGCCGACGAGTTCGTGGTCCACCGCGGGCACCGGATCCTGCCAGAGCAGGGTCTCCTCGGGAACCAGCGGCCCGAGGTAGCGGACCTTCGGACCCATATCGCGGTGGGTCAGCTTGTACCAGGCCTTGGCGAATTCCTCGGCCAGTTCCTCCGGGTGCTCCAGCCAGCGGCGGGTGATCTGTTCGTAGATGGGATCGAACCGCATCGACAGATCGGTGGTGAGCATCGCGGGGAGCCGGGTCTTGCCCGGTTCGTGCGCGTCGGGCACCGTGCCCGCCTTCGCGGGGTCCTTGGGGGTCCACTGCCAGGCGCCCGCGGGCGACTTGGTCTTCTCCCACTCGTTGCCGTAGAGGACCTCGAGGAAGGTGTTGTCCCACTTGGTCGGGGTCGGCGTCCAGGTGACCTCGATACCGCTGGTGATGGCGTCCTTGCCGACGCCGGTGCCGAACGAGCTGCGCCAGCCGAGGCCCTGTTCCTCCAGCGGGGCGGCCTCGGGCTCGGGGCCGACGAGCGCGGCGTCACCCGCGCCGTGCGTCTTGCCGAAGGTGTGGCCGCCGACGATGAGCGCCGCGGTCTCGACGTCGTTCATCGCCATCCGGCGGAACGTCTCCCTGATGTCGATGGCCGCCGCCAACGGATCCGGATTGCCGTTGGGCCCTTCGGGATTCACGTAGATGAGGCCCATCTGCACCGCGGCGAGCGGGCTCTCCAGATCCCGGTTGCCGGTGTAGCGCTCGTCGCCGAGCCAGGTGTGCTCCGGCCCCCAGTAGACGTCCTCCTCGGGCTCCCATTGGTCGACGCGACCGCCGCCGAAGCCGAAGGTCTGGAAGCCCATATCCTCGAGCGCGACGTTGCCCGCGTAGACGATCAGGTCGGCCCAGGACAGCTTCTTGCCGTACTTCTGCTTGACCGGCCACAGCAGGCGGCGGGCCTTGTCCAGGCTCGCGTTGTCGGGCCAGCTGTTGAGCGGTGCGAAGCGCTGCATGCCCGCGCCCGCGCCGCCGCGGCCGTCGTTGATCCGGTAGGTGCCCGCGGCGTGCCAGGCCATCCGGATGAAGAACGGGCCGTAGTGGCCGAAGTCGGCGGGCCACCAGTCCTGCGAGGTGGTCATCACCTCGATGATGTCCTGCTTCACCGCGGCGAGGTCGAGGGTCTTGAACTCGGCCGCGTAATCGAAGTCGGCGCCCATGGGGTTGGCGACGGCCGGATTCTTCTGCAGGATCTTCAGATTGATCTGATTCGGCCACCAGTCGCGGTTGCCACCGCCCTCGGCGGGGTACTTGAGGCGACCGGAGACTACGGGACAACCACTTTCGGCCGGTTCCGTACTGGCCTCTCCGATTGGCGGATGTTCCTGGGCCACGGTATTTCCTTTCGCCGGTGCGTATTTCGGGCTGTGATCACGGTTGTGATCGGGTTTTTTCCGCTGTCGAGCAGCTGGGGCACAGGCCCCAATAGATGACTTCGGCCTCATCGAGGACGAATCCGTTGTCGTCGGATGCGGTCAAGCAGGGCGCCTCGCCGACGGCGCAGTCGACATCGGCGATGGCGCCGCAGGAGCGGCATACGACGTGATGGTGGTTGTCGCCGACCCGGGTCTCGTAGCGCGCCACCGAACCCATCGGCTGGATCCGGCGGAGCAGACCCGCGCCGGTCAGAGCCCGCAACACGTCGTAAACGGCCTGGTGAGAGACCGCACCGAGGCTCTCGCGCACATGAGCGAGGATGGAATCGGTATCCGAATGCGGATGCTCGTGCACCGCGCTCAGCACCGCCATCCGCGGCGCCGTCACCCGCAGTGATGCGCCCCGCAACATGCGTTCGAAGTCCGAAGTCGTGGACACATTCCAGAGTATGACCCAGTCAAGTCTTGGCCGGGCGGGATTCGCGGGTATTTCATAGGTTCGTCCGTATCCGGTAACCATCGCCGGGCGCGGCTTCGGAGCTTCGACCAGACCGGGCGCGGTTGCCCACAACGACTTTCGCGCCGCGTCCGCAATGACGGAATCAGGTTAAGCGACGGTCAAGGATCGTTGTCCAGGGCTGCCGAGCGGGGGCGCGGTGGTATAGCGTCGCCCGGTGCTGGAAGAGTTGTCGACGCGGGCAACGGCTATCGGGGTGGCGGGATCCGCACGCGCGGCCCGGCAGATATTGGACCAGGTACTCGCGCACGAACCCACCGATGAGTCCGCGCTGCTGCGCGCGATCGAAAAGCTTTACGCGGGTGAACATTTCGCGGAGGCACGCACCGCTACCGCGACACTGCTCGAGCACAATCCGGACCATATCGACGGCCTGCACTACATGGCGGGCATCATGCTCGCCTGCGGCCTGCCCGAACACGGGCTGCCCTACGTGCGCCGCGCCGTCGCACTCGAACCGCGACTACCTGGGCCGATGTGCACGCTGGCCGAATTGCTGTACGCCATCGACCAGGACGCGCCGGAGGCGATGGACTGGCTGCTGCGCGTCATCGATATGGCCCCGGATTACGCCACCGCACACCTCGTCCTCGGCTGGTGGCACTGCCAGGCGGGTCGCTGGGCGGCCGCCGAACCGGCGCTGCTCGAGGCGGCGCGGCTGGCGCCGTACAGCGATGCCGCGGAGCTGCCGCTCGCGCTGGCCAGGGCCGGACGCGGACGTTTCGCCGAATCACGCTCGGCCGTCCGGGAATTGATCCGTACGAATTCGAAACAAGATCAACTACAACGAGTTTGCCGCGTGATCGAGCGCGTCGGCCTGCCCGGCGAGCTGTCCGAACTGTACGAGATGGCGCTGGCGGCGCTCGGCGAAACCGATCTCAGCCGACCGGGCGCGGCCGGAGCCGACCCGGAACTGCTTGCCGCACAGGGTGAACTCGCGCGCCGAGTCTACGAGTCGAAGTTCTCCGGCGCCGCGGCGCGCGCGAAGGCGGCCGAACTGGCGTACGCGGTGCTCGCGCAGCGCCCGGCGGACCGCAACGCCCGCTACGTCTACGATCGGTCGACGGAATCCACTCGGCGGGAGAACCTGCAGCGAACCAGGTCCCGGCAGGGCGCGGGCGAGATCGCAAGGGCCAGAATGCTGGTCGATCAGGGCGATACCCGGGGGCCGGTGGCGCTGTACGCGGCGCAGGTCGCGGCCGGCGATCTCATCGCGGCGCGGCAGACGGTCCGCGACCGGCTGCGCGCCGACCCGGCGTCCTCGCTGTGGCTGTATCTGGCCTCCACCATCGCGCAGGCGCTCGGAAACCATACCGAGGCACTGGATTACGCGCGCCGAGCCACCGCCGCCGCACCCGCGCACGCCCACATCAACCATCGGCTCGGTCTGGCCGCCAAGGCGGCGGGCGAGCTGCCGCTGGCCGAGCAGGCGCTGCGCCGGGCCGTGCAGCTGGCGCCGGATCTCGTTGCGCCGCTGGCCGATCTGGCGCTGCTGCTGGGCGAGATCGAGCGCTGGCAGGATGCGGACGCACTGCTGGCCCGGCTCACCCCCGAACTCCCCGAGCTCGGAACCGCCCGCGATCAGCTGGCCCAGATCGTCCGGCTCTGCGTCGCCAATTCCGAACCGCTCCGGCGTGCCGTAGTACACCGGATCGCCGACGAACAGGTGGCATCGGAACTGGCGCAATGGTATCGGCTGATCCTGTCCTGCTACCCGGTACTACACGCGGGCAACCCGGACTGGGCGACGTCCGAATACCGAGGTCTGGCAACGCAACTACACCGAATGCGGGATGCCTTCACCTTCCCCGCCCCACCCCGCTTCCTCGAAATCCTGCACCGCTACGACGAACTCACCACCATCCGATCGCGGTAATCGCTGCCCATGCCCTACTGGAGCGACGGCCGCCCGCCGGTACCGATGCGCGGACTCTGGTTGATTCCGTTGCCGGACAATATGTTCCGGCTACCTGCGTAACGCTGCGCACAGCGCTGAGACACCGTCGGCGTCGGTTTCGAAGCGATCGAATCCGTCCGGCACGCCGATACCGGCGAATGACACCTCGCCATCGGCGCCCCGCACCGGGGTGCGCACTGCGGCGTGTATATCGGAAACCCCTGTGGCAGCGATGATTCGGGCGACGTTCGCGGCTCTTACCCCGCCGCACGCCATGATCGCGATGCGCCCGGCCGCCTGCGTGACCAACTCCGCGATCAGTGGTGCGCCGTCCATCGCCCGTGGCCGTGCGCCGGAGGTGAGCACCCGGGTGAAGCCCAATTCGATCGCCTGATCCAGGACCTGTCGCGGTGACGCGCTGGCATCGATCGCGCGATGCAGGGTGATCTGCCGGTCTCCCGCCGCGTCGACCACCGCAGCGCAGGCGGCGCGATCCAGCAGGCCGTCCGGTCCGAGGGCGCCGACGACGACACCGTGCGCGCCCGCCTGTACCGCGGCGCGCACATCGCGCACCATCACCGCGAGTTCGTCCGCCGTATACCGGAAATCGCCCGGCCGCGGCCGGATGAGCGGATGCACCGCAACGCTTTCCGCGCGCTGAACGGCGAGCTCCAACAATCCCTGGCTCGGTGTCAGCCCGCCTTCGGCCAGCGCGCCGCACAGTTCGACCCGGTCCGCGCCGCAGCGCGCCGCGATCTCGACACCGGCGATCGATTCGACAACGATTTCTATCCGCATCGGGCTCATTTCGACCGTGTAGCCTGCTCTCTCCTTGACCTCCGGCGCACCCGCCGACAGACTGTCGGCGTGGGTCGCACTCTGATGCGTTGGCTCGCCATCGGTTTGGCAATGCTGCCATCGCTCATAGTCTCGTGCGACGCCGGTCTGGTCGCAACAAGATCGCGACCGGTTGCTTCTAAGCCAGCCGCCCCGCCACCCGTGATCCGCGACGCAGCGGCGACGACACTGCCCGCGCTCGCCGTGCTCGGTGCGTCCTTCTCCTACGGCACGGGCGCCGAATCACCGGCGCAGGCGTGGCCGCAGGTGTTGGCGGCGGCGCTCGGCCTGCGCGCGGTGGTCGCCGCCGAACCCGGCGCGGGTTATCTAGCCGTCGGTGCGCACGGGCGGGGGCCGATGGCGCGGCTGCTGCCGGAGCTGGGGTTGGCGCGGCTGCGTCCGGCGCTGGTCATCGTGCAATCCGGACACAACGATATCGACCAGCCCGAACCGATGCTGCGCGTCGCGGTCGAGCGGCTGATCGGGCAGATCCAGGCCGAATCGCCAGGAGCGGCGATCGGTGTGCTCACGGTGTTTCCCACCGGGGACCATCCGGCGAAGTCCGTGTGGGATACCGATGCCGCCATCGTGGCCGCCGCCCGTGCCGCGGATCCACAGGTGTCCGTCTTCGATCCGCTCGCGGCGGGCTGGCATTTCCCCCGCCTCGCCGACGGCCTGCATCCGACTGCCGCCGGGCATCGGTGGATCGCGGAACAACTCGCCGAGCAGATACGCGCGGACGGACTGCTGTCGAACACCGAACCGGCCCGGCCCGTGACAGCCGCCGACAAGCTCGCCACGCAATCACACACCGACAGGCCGACGCATCCCATCCACAGCTGACGCCCTGGATCGGTGTGGCCGCCCAATTCGCCCGCCCGCCGCGCCCGCACAGCAAGTTCACAGAACCGGGGCACTGATGTCACAGCTTCGGCGAGAACGATATGGGAATGGATGCGATCGCCGAGCGCCACAAGCCAGGCGAGAACCCTTCGCCCACAGGAACATTCGCGGACCTGCTGACCGAGCGGGCCAACGAGCGGACCTTCCTGGAGGATGCGCGTGACGGCCGGACGATCACCTATCGCGAACTGCCCGGCGCGGCGAGCGCCTGGTCCCGCCGCCTCGACTCGCTGGGCGCCGGGCCCGGCGCGATCGTGGTGGTGGATCTGGCCGACCCGCTATCCTTCGCGGTCGCCTTCCTCGCGATAATCGCCTGCGGCCGCTGCGCGCTACCGGTGGATCCGCGGGCCCCGGTCGCGGAATTGCGGCGGACACTGCGGGCGGTTCACCCGATCGCCGCGGTGACCGCGCGCCCGGAACTGGCCGCCGCGCTGGGCATTCCGCCGCTGTCGCTCGACGACCCAACCCCGCCGCCGGACACCTACCCGGTGCGGTATGCCGGACGCGGTTCGGTATTGCTGTCCACCTCGGGTTCCACCGGTGAACCGAAACAGGTTCTGCTGAGCGAACATCGGCTGCTGCACGTCGCCCGCGCGGTGGCCGAGCACCATCGGCTCACCGCCGCAGACCGCGGATACAACTGCCTGCCGCTGTTCCATATCAATGCCGAAGTCGTTGCGCTGCTTGCCACCTCGATCGCCGGTGGCTGCCTGGTGCTCAACCGCCGGTTTCGCGCATCCGGATTCTGGCCGCTGCTGGCGGCCCGGCGGATCACCTGGCTCAACGCGGTCCCCGCCATGCTCGCGGTGCTCGCCGCCGGCCCAGCGCCGGAATCCGTTGGCGCACTGCGGTTCATCCGTTCCGCCTCGGCCCCGCTTCCCGCCGCGGTGCGATCCGGTATCGCCGAACGCACCGGCCTGCCGATCGTCGAGAGCTACGGCATGACCGAGGCGGCGAGCCAGATCACCGCCACACCGTTGGACGGATCCGCGCCGCCGGGATCGTGCGGGCGGCCCGTACGCGTCGAGCTCGAGATCCGGGACCGCGACGGCATGACGCTGCCGCCCGGATCCATTGGCCGCGTGCATATTCGCGGCGACGGCGTGATCGGCGGCTACCTCGGCGGAAGCGCACGCGACTGCTTCGACGACGCGGGCTGGCTGGACACCGGTGACCTCGGGCGCGTCGATGACGCCGGATACGTCTACTTGACCGCCCGCGCGGACGATGTGATCAATCGCGGCGGCGAACTGCTCTACCCGCGGGAGATCGAGGAAGTGCTGCTCCCCGATCCCGGCGTGCGCGAGGTGGTGGTGATCGGCCGCCGCGATCCCGTACTCGGTTATGTGCCGGTCGCTTTCGCCATTCCGTCCGCGCCGGACGGCGACGGCGACGCGCTGGCCGAGCGCCTGCACCAGCGCTGCGCGCGACAGCTCACCCCGTTCAAGCGCCCGGTGGAGATCCGGTTCGTCGACGAGTTCCCGCGCTCGCCGACCGGCAAGGTCCGCAGACACCTGCTGCGCGACCGGGCCGATGCGGTGCGCGGCGGAACATGATGTCCACCACCGTGATTCGGCCGACCACCGTCGAACGGCGGCGGCGTCCACAGCTGCCGCAGCTGGATCTGTTCCGCATCCTCGTTTTCGCCTGCGTCATCGCCGTGCACGTCACCGACAAGGCGAACGATCCCGGCAGCGTACCCGCCAACGCGGCACTCATCCTGCTGCACTTCACCCGCAACGCCTTCTTCGCGCTGACCGGATTCGTGCTCGTCTACCAGTTCGCCGACGGTCCGCTGCGCGCAGGCGGCTTCTGGCGGCGGCGCCTCGGGCTGGTCGGCATTCCGTATGTCGTTTGGTCCGTGGTGTATTGGGCGTACACGATCCATACCGGACAGAACACCGGCTCGGCGAGCCGGTTGCTGGGGCGGCTCGGACTCGACCTCGTCTCCGGGACGGCCTACTACCACCTGTATTTCCTGCTGGTCACCATGCAGGCGTATCTGCTGTTCCCGCTGCTGCGAAAGCTGTTGCGGGCCACCGAGGGGCGGCACCGGTGGGTGCTTGCGGCAAGTGCCGCACTGCATTTGCCGCTGCTGTGGTATCTCGCGCATCCGCCGTTCACCGTCGGTGTTCCGGGCCAGATCTGGACGCACCTGTACGCCACCGTCTTTCCGTATCAGTTCTTCACCGTGCTCGGCGCGGTTACCGCGTGGCATATCGATGCCGTCAACGCGTTCCTACGCGGGCACGCCCGTGCGATCGTCGCGGTGACGCTGCTGGCAGCCGTTGCGGCGGAATGGAATTACCTGATCGCGATACACGGCGGCCAGCCGCCCTGGGGGGCCAGTGACGTATTCCTACCGCAGCTGACCATCTGGTTCGTCGCCATCGCGGCCTGCCTCTATCTGATCACCACGCGCTGGGCGGCGCACCGACGCGAACAGGGCATGGCGGCCCGACTGGTCCGCTACGGGGCGGACCGTTCGTTCGGCGTCTTCCTCCTACATCCCCTCGTGCTCGACATCCTCCTCCAGACGGTGCCCGCATCCGGGCAGCCCGGCCGCACCATCGTGCTGTATCTGCTGGTCGTCGCGCTGACGCCGGTCGGCGCCGAGGTGCTGCGCCGGATACCGGCCAGCCGCTGGCTCACCGGGCGCCCGATGCTGCGGACCGATCCATTCATCCTGGTACCCAACCGATTTCGCAGTCCGGCGCCCAGCGATGGCGCCTCGAAGGAGGTCGTATGTTCGCCCACACCCTGACGCTCCCGAGCCGGGACGCCAAACCGCGCCGCCGAGGCCGCACGATGGTCATCGATCCGGGACTGCCCACCGGCTACTTCGCCGACATCATGACCAGCTACGGCGATCTGATCGACCTGGTGAAGTTCGGCTGGGGCACCTGCCTCGCCACCGCGGACATCCTCGGCAAGGCCGACGCGGCACGCGAGCACGGCATCGAATTCTATTTCGGTGGAACGCTTTTCGAAAAGTTCCTGAGCAACGACAGGGTCGACGAATGGTACAAGCTGTGCAGCGATGCGGGCGCGACCACCGTGGAGATCTCCAATGGGACCATCCCGCTGCCGAATTCGGACAAGGCGAGCTATATCCGGCGCTTCGCCGAGGAATTCACCGTGCTGTCCGAGGTCGGATTCAAGGATCCGGCGCGGGAGCTCACGCCGCGATCCTGGGTCGAATGCATCCGCGAGGATCTCGACGCGGGCGCCGATCTGGTGATCGCCGAGGCGCGCGAGAGTGGGCGCAGCGGTATCGGCCTGCCGAACGGCGAACCGCGCCACGAGTTGATCGAGACCATCGCCGCGTCCGGTATCGATATCGACCGGGTGATGTTCGAGGCGCCGACCAAGGAATTGCAGATCTATCTGCTGCGGCGGCTCGGCCCGCAGGTCAACCTGGGCAATATCCACACCGGCGACGTGATCGGCCTGGAAACGCTGCGCTTGGGGCTGCGCGCCGACACACTCACCGATTTCCAGCACACCGAGGAGGCCGCGGATGCGTGATATGCACGACACCTTTCACCTGGCCATTCCCGCCGACGATCTGGCCGCGGCCGAGGATTTCTACGTGCGTGGGCTCGGCGCGAAGCTGGCCCGCCGCTATCCGGACCGGATCACCCTCGATTTCTTCGGCGACCAGGTGGTGTGCCATCTGTCGGACAAGATCGACCGCGATCCGCAGATGTATCCGCGGCATTTCGGCGTGACCTTCCGCGAGAAAGCGGATTTCGACCGGCTCGTGCGCCTGGCCGAAATTCGCAAGCTGCCGTTCTTCGCCGAACCGAGCACCCGGTTCACCGGAACCGTCGAGGAACACCTGACCATGGTGCTGCGGGACCCGTCGAACAATCTGCTGGAGTTCAAACATTATCTGGATCCGCGCATGATGTATTGAGTCCGCTCAGCGGATCGGACCCTTCCGCGCGCGGAACCTCCGGCGCACCATGGGGCGGTCGATCGACGCGGGGGCGGGAATCCTTCCATGACCCACGCAGCGCCAGCGCGGCCCGTCGCTCGGCCGATCTGGGGGTTGCACCATGGTTGAGCTGTTCCGTTTCATCCAGCAGGCGTTCGTGGTGTCCGGCGACACCGATTCGATCGACCTGACATCGCAGTCGGCGTTTCAAAACGCGTTGCGCGATCTGATCCACTCCGGCGCGCCCTATACCGCGGTGCGCGCCAAGGCCGAGCAATACCTCGGCACCGTCATCAACGGACCGTCCTCGGCATCCATCACACCGGCCGCATTGGCCGATCCCGGACTCGCGCGCCTGGCGAAATACGGTGCGCTGCGGGCGAAACTGCTCGCGCTGCCCTGCCCGCCGCAACCGACGGCGGCGCAGGTGGATGCCGCGATCAAGGATGTATTCGGGCAGAACGCCGCCGATCTTGTCGCCTCGCAACAGTTTCCGGCTGAGCGCGATGTATCCGGCGATGTGCTGGTCGCGGTGAAGCTCACCACCCGGTTCGATCTGGTCGACGCGCCGTCGATCACCGCCATGCGCCAGGTGATCGCGTTCATCGTCGATTTCGCCGCCGGTCACGTGACACCCTTGACGATCGAACACATTCGCGCGCTGCTGGACCGACCCGTGCGGATCCCCAAGGTCTTCCTGCCGCAACCGCCCGCCGCGGCCTCGCAGGCCGCGCCCGCCGCACACGACGAGTCCGCGGCGCACCGCGAATCGATGCTGGCCGAACAGGATTCGTTGCGCGGCGCGTACGAGACCCTACTGACCGTTCGCCCCGACCGGCTCGCGATCAGCGCCCCGGCAACGCCGCACGCCGATATCGCCGCGCCGGACGGCCAGCCGACGGCCAGCGCGACCGCATCGGCGGCACGGGCCGTGCTCACCGTGGCGCCCGAAATCGTCGCCTCGATGGATGGCGTTGTCCGCGAACGGCTTCGGACCGAACTCGGCGATACCTCGGCCGCCTCTTTCGCCGACATCCTCGACGTGGTCAAGCGGCGCTGGGTCGCGGTGTCGCGCGAGGTGGAGCCGAACAAGGTGCCCGCGCCGCTGCGCACCTATCGCCTGGGCGCGAACGTATTCGCGGTGCAGCCCGCCCAGGCGGAGGTGGCCGCCGCCGATCCGCCGCCGCCGGACTTCAGCCATGCCGTCACCCGTCCGGTCGGCGTCGGCGATCTGCAGGTGGTCCGCCAGGAGCTCATCGGCTATGTGGCCGCGGACATTTCGCATATCGAGAATGTGCTGCCCGGTGAGCTGCTGAAGAAGACGACAACGCGCGAGGAGACCTCCGAGCTGATCGTCACCCAGGAGACCGAAACCACCCAGACCGACGAGCGCGACACCCAGACCACCGACCGCAACGAAATGGTCTCCGAGACACAGAAAGAGGCGAGCCAGCAGAGCACCGCCACCTCGGACCAGACCTCGACCAGCACCTACGGCAGGCTGGTGGAGAACAGCAAGACCGACTATGCCCGCAGCGTCACCGATCGTGCCGTGAACTCGCTCACCCAGCAGGTGAAACAGCAACGCGTGCAACGGGAAAAGAAGGTGTACACCGAGGAGGCCGAGCATCAGCTCGACAACTCCAAGGGTCTGCGCCCGATTCGCGGCATCTACCAGTGGGTGGACAAGAAGTACAAGACCCGCGTGCTCAACTACGGCAAGCGGCTGATGTACGACGTGGTGCTGCCCGAGCCCGCGTCCTTCCTGATCGAATCGCTGAAAACCGCTGCGCAGCCGGAGAATTACCAGCTGGTCCGGCCGGTGGCGCCGACGGTGCAACCCGGCGATCTCAACGCGGGCAACTACATGGTCTGGGCCGCGCAGTACGGCGTCACCGGATCGGTCACCCCGCCGCCGGACGAGATCACCACCGTGGTCGGGCACGCCGACAGCAACGATATAGCTCGCAAAATCCAGGCGTACGGGTCGTCGTTCGACGCACAGCAGTTCGGCCAGTTCACCATTCGGATTCCGAACGACTACAGCGCGATCAGCGGCTACGTCCAGCACACCAATCCGCACGAGGTCGTGGACACCACCCAGACCGAGAACCGGATCTTCGAATTCTTCATCGGCGAAAACACTTTCGTCCGGCAGCTGGAAAACGATGTGCTGAACAAGTCGTTCCCGATGAACGGCGAGACCGGCGATATCCCGGTGACCTTCAACACCTTCCGCAAGATGCTGCAGTACAACTTCGCCGTCGGCATCACCTGCCGCATCGATCGGCCGAAAATCGAAGAGTGGCAGCTGAAGACGCACGCCCAGATCGTGCAGGGCTATCAGCGCCAGCGCGCCGACTACCTCGATCAGCTCTCCCGCTTCCAGGCCGCGGTGCGCGCCCAGATGGGGTTGGCGCAGGGCCTGGCGCACGACGCCACCGCCGAACGCGACGAGCTGAAGAAGGCGTTCATCCAACTGCTGATGAGCGAGCATTTCGGCCAGGTGTACTTCCAGACGCCCGATCCCGGTGCGTTCCCGTCGGATCCGCAGTACGTCAAGACCTGGGGCGCCGTCGTCGCGTTCTTCGAGCGCGCCTTCGAGTGGGAACACCTGATGTACCTGTACTACCCGTACTTCTGGGGCCGTCGCGCCCGCTGGGGCGAGCTGGTGCTGATCCAGGACGTCGACCCGCAGTTCGAGGCCTTCCTGAAGGCGGGCGCGGCGCGGGTGGTGATCCCGGTGCGGCCCGGCTTCGAGGCCGCGCTCGCGCACTTCCACGAAACCGGTGACGTGTGGATGGGCGAGGAGATCCCGGATATGTTCAGCGATCAGTACGTCTCGATCATCGCCGAGATCAAGGCCCGCAATTTCGCCGAGAACGCGGAGGTCTGCGTCGACGAATGGGAGCTGCGGCTGCCCACCACCCTGGTCATGCTCAAGGACGACGCCGAACTGCCCGAGTGGACGCCGACACCGTGCAAGCCGGGCGCCGACACCGAGTCGCGGTGATCCGCGATGGGGGACGGTGATCTGCGGGCCGAGTTGGAGCGGCGGCGCAAGTGGTTCTTCGAAACCCAGCTGCGGCGCTTCAATGTCCAGACGTGGCGCGGGATTTCGCGCACCAGCTCAGATCCTGACGATATCCGGCTGGTGCACCTGATCAGCGAGCCGTTGCCCGCGCTGGGCGCCGGTCCGCTGAAGGTGACGGTGGGCGAAAACCCTTTGGGTCCGGTATATCTCGACAGCAAGACGCAGGTGTGGGATGACGACGAGCGCGTCCGCCGCGACGAGTTCCTCAGCCTGGCCGGGGATTTGGGCGCCTGGCTGGAATTCCGGGAACCGCAGCGGCTGCGCGCGAAAATCGCCGACCTGGCGACCGCATTCGAACGGGACAAGTTCGCCTCGGTGCTGGAACCGACGCCGCTGAGTGCATTCCGGCGCAAGGCGGCCACCCTGGATCCCGATCCGAATCAGCAACCGTGGGACAAGACCGACGGGCGCGGCGCGGCGATCAGCCGCGCCGTCGTCGGCGAGGCCAAACCGTGGCTGTTGGCCGAGCTGTACCACCCGAAGCACGTCGACAGCTCGAATCCGCAACAGTGGCTGGAGAATCTGGAGCAGTTCCTCACCGACTACGAGTCGGAGCTCCAGCTGGTGCTCGGCGGCGCGGTCGACCAGCGGGTCACCTTCGATTCGGCCGCGCCCGAGAAGTATCGCGAGGCGATCCGGGAGGCGCTGCGCAAATCCACGTCGGTCGATCCGGCTGCCGCGGTGCGGGCGGAGCTGCTGCACCAGGAGCAGAAACGGTGCGGGAAGCCGGGCGAACAGGCCTACAAGTTCCAAATAAAGGTCGCCACAAATGGATTCGACCTCGGCGACCCGAAGGACTTCCCGTACTCGTCGATGGTGAAGTACTGGACACGGGTGCTGGGGAACCCGCTGAAGGAGGTCTACGTCAACCACCCGAACTCCGATATGGGCCTGATCCACCTGGTGCGGACCCTCTATCTGTTCGGCACGATTCCCGAGCATGTCGCGAGCGGGGATCAGCTGCGCTGGCGTAAACGCACCGCACCGGGGCCGGAATTCGCCGAGTTCTTCGCCAATCGTGCCGCCGCGCAACCTTTTACGAAAGATCCACAGCTTCTGAGCAGGCTCACCGACGCTCGGCAGAGGCTGAGCATCGTGATGGAGGAGAGCGCCGCCGCACCCGGCAGCGCCTCGGTGACGTTCTCCCCGATCACCCAGCAGGTGCTGCGCACCGCCATTCACAGCTACAAGTTCTGGCTCGATGAACCGTTGCGCGCCAAGGACAACGGCAAACTGCTGCAGGCGCGCAACGATATCGGCCTCGGCGGCCCGGACGAGATGGAGTACTGGTCGGAGAACCACTACATCATGTTCGCCTCGTCGGAGTTTCTGGCCGGGCAACTGTGGGACACCGACGAATTCCAGCCCGGCGCGATATTTCTCGATCCCGGGAAGCGCGACGGCGTGCTGACCGGCAAGCAGCGGATGGAGCGCGGCAAGGCGCGCGCCCTGCGCTGGCTCAACCATCGGCTGATGTTCGGCTGGACGGAATTCAACTCCTCCGGCTACTACCGCGAACACTTCTGGTCGCTGTTGAACCTGATCGATTTCGCGCAGGACCGGGAGATCCGGGAAAAGGCAACGCTGGCAGCGGATCTGATGATGTTCGACGTGGCCAGATTCCTGCACAAGGGCGGGATGGGCGCGGCGGGCGGCCGCAGCCAGTTCAAATCGAGGAACAGCGGCTGGGACAACGCGCTGGGCGACGTCATCGAGATCCTGTTCGGCACCCGCGGCCTTTTCTCCGATTCCGACTCCGAGATCGGCGCGGGCATCGCGACCTCCACCTACCGGGTTCCCGATGTGCTGCTCGAAATCGCCACGCGCCCACCGGTATCCGGATTCACCGATCGCTCGCGCGTCTCCATCACCTTCGAGGAATCGCCGAAGTACGGGATCTCCACCTCTCAGCAGTCGGATCAGATCGATTCGCTCCGTGACGGTTACGCGCCCAAGCTGGCCAAGCGCTTTCCGTTCATCGACCAGACCCACAAGGAATTGGCGCGCACCCACACCGGATATGGTGCGACAGAGGACAGTATCGCCTTCTGGTGGAGCACATCGGCGTTCTTCAACAAACAGGTTGTGCATGGCACGCTCGACTGCGTCCAACAGTTCGGTCTGGAGCAGACGGGCGTCTTCGCCTCGCTCACCTCGCTGATCGGCACGCTCAGCGTGTTGAAACGCGTGGGCGACGGCATCCTCGGGTCGGCCATCGGCGCGGTGGTGGGCGGCGGTACGGTCGGCGCCATCGCTGGTGGGTTGATCGGCGCCTTCTCGGGTGACAAGACCGAGGACGTGGTCGACGATCTGTCCGTCTTCCTGGAGGGTTCGACGCGGACGCGGGCCAACATCATGACCTACCGCAATCGCGACGTCATGCTGTCGAGCATCCAGAACTTCCGGGTCGGGCAGCTGAACTACCAGTCCAATGTCAATCAGGCCACCGTCAATGGCGCCGTAAATGTCTTCACCACATCGGATTTCGCGGGATTGGACATCTCGGAGGAGCTGGCCGGACTGATCAGCGTGCTCGCGGGCGCCACCGCGACCCTCGTCGGCGAGGCGATTCTCGGCATCACCGGCATCGGCGCCGTCGCGGCGGTCGGCCTCGGCATCGCGGCCGGTGTCGAAACATTCGAGAAGATCGAGGACACCAAACATTCGAATCCGTTCAACCCGCACAACGGCGATGAGGACGGCCCCGGCTGGTGGACCGGCTACTGGTCGCTGCCCATGGTGGTGCAGCAGGGGCCTGCGGCGATCATCGCCTACGACTTCCACGAGATGCAGACGCTGCTCGCCGACTGCGGTTCGCATCTGTGGTTTCCCAAACATGGCTTCGACAACGCCGACGAGGTGCGCTGCTCGGGCTACGACGACGCCGACTTCTTCCTGCTCGATATCGGCGATATCGGGCCGAAGGGATTCTGGGTATTCGGCAAATACACCCATCCCGCCGACGGTGTCGCGGCAGCCGATCGGCCCGAGGCGTACATCGGTGTGTTCTCCAATCAACGCCCGGCCTGGCTGGACAGTTCGGAGGACAGCGATCCGGACTTCTACCACCGCCAAGTGGATGACGCGGGTAAGGCCAAGATCGGCGACCTCGCGAACCAGATCGACAACGAGTGCGATCCCGACCGCAAAAAGCAACTGCAGCAACAGAAGTCGGATCTGGAGCGAGCCTGGCACAAACCGCTGGCCCGCGACTATTTCGCCGATCAGGACTGGTACGTCGGCGGTAAGAACCTCTGGATCGTGCACGTCGGCAACAAGGACGAATACGGCGATTACCAGACGTTCAAGGATCGAGTCAGCAGCGCCCGGGTGCACCTGAGCGATTCGGGCGACATGGAATGCACCTATCACATGCCGCTACCGGAGGGCGGTAGCCAGACCCTGCAACTGCACTACGGCGACGGCGGCGAATTCCATTACGGCGACGCACCTTTGCAGACCGACCTCTACCCGCGCTTCGAGAATCCCTTCCTGCGCAGCGGCCGGGCCGAATGGGGGCAGCGGGCCTACGTCATCGAGTACAACGGCAAAACCCTGCTGCACGACTTCTCCGATTTCACCGAACCCGTCCGCACCGAACAGGTTCCGGCCGACAACCCGGACGATGTCCGCGCGCTGGTCGCCTTCGTCCGCACCCGCGACGACGATCTGGACGCGAAGAATCGCTGCGTGGCCACCGTGCGAATCGCCTGTGCGACGGTCACCACCGACGAGATCATCGCGGTCGGCCCGGTCGACGACAACACCACCCACGACGCGGAGTGGATCTTCCTGGACACCTCCGCGCGGTACAACCCGGATATGACCATCGAACTGACCAAGGAGGCGTTCGACGACGGCGACGCCGACGACGGCTGGAAGATGAGTTTCTCGCTGCGGGCGCTGATGGGCGATTACACCCTGCGCGACTGCACATTGTCGTTCGACTCGGTGGATTTCGACGGCGACCGGCACGGCTCCGGGGTGTTCCCGGTGTCCATCCGCACCGACCGGTGGCGGCGCTGGGAGCCGGTCCCGGAGGGCCGGGCCGACGGACGCGTCGTGCTCGCGGCGCGACCGTCCTGGGACAAAACCTATTACGACTACTGCGATCTGCTGGTGATCGGTCCGAAACAGGTTGTGCGGCACCGCAAATTGCCCGCCTGCCTGACGGCGGCACCGCAGTGGGCCGATATTCCGGGCGGTCCGGGATTCACGCCGTCCTGTTCGGTCGCCGCGGCATCCACCGTCCCGGGGCAGTTGATCGCCGTAGTGCTCGATGCCGGAGCGCTTTTCGCCGCGTCACCCGATCAGAACCTGCGGTGGACGGCGTGGACGGCGCAGCAGCCGATGGCGGGAGATCTCTCGGCGCAGACCCCCGTGCCGCTCGCCTCCCCCGGCACCGTCAGCGCCGGGCCGTCCCAATTCTCCGGCAGCGGAGCCGAACTCGTCGTCACCGGGGCCGACGGGCACGTATACGCCCACTTCGATTGGCACCCCGGCGAAATCTTCCCGTGGCGGCAATTGGCGGTGAGCGGGTTCACGCTGCGTCAGGACGGTGCTTGCGTTCTGGTGGGCAATCAACTGTACGTCCTCGATACCGACGGCGCGATCTGGGCCGCGTTCATCGATCGGTTCCCACTGATCCCGCTTCCGCCGGTGTGGGCGAAGGTCTCCGCCGACCTGCCGCCGATCCGAAACCTCACCGCCGCCAACGAAACCCGCCTGCTCGCGGTCTCCGCGGACGGCCGGATCTGGGATGGCAGCCTCCCATCGGACGCACAACCCACCTGGACCCCGCTCGCCGCACCCGCCGACGCCCCGGTGCCCGATGGTGTCGGAATAGCCTGTGCCACACCATATTCCGATCACATCGACGCATTCGTCGTCGGCGCGAACGACACCGTGTACACCGCGGCATGGGATAAGGCGACCGCCTGGACCGCCTGGCGCCCGGTTACCCAGGAAGCTCAGGGATTCCACGCCGCGCCGCGAACGCCGCTGGCGGTCCATCGGGTCAACCGGCAACTGGAACTGTTCGTCGAATCCACCGACGGCGATCTCTTCCGCGCGTGGTGGTCGTGATCAGCTCAGCAGTGCCCGGGCGTACCAGTCCTTGTTGTCGACCACGCCCGGCAGCACGAAGAAGTAGCCGCCGCCGAACGGTTGCACATAGTCGGTGAGCGGTTCACCGGCGAGCCGGGTCTGGATGGCCTCGAACTGGCGCTGCACATCCTGCTGGAAACAGGTGAAGATGTGGCCGGTCGCCATATTGCCGTTCGGGTCGAGGCCGAGATCGTAGTTGTAGGAACGCCGAAGCAGCTGCTGGCGTGCGGTTTCCGGGGTGCGCGGGTTGGCCAGCCGGATGTGCGAGGTGGCCGGGATCACCGCGCCGTCCGGATCGGCGGCGTAGTCCGGCACGTCGAATTCCTTGTTGCCGTCCAGCGGTGCGCCGGATTCGCGGCGGCGGCCGAACATGTTCTCCTGCTCGGCGATCGAGACCCGGTCCCAGAACTCCACGAGCATGCGGATCAGGCGCACCACCTGATACGTGCCGCCCTTGGTCCACTCCGGTTCGTCGGAACTGTCGGTCCAGACCAGCGACGCGGCGTCCGAATTGGTCGGATTCGCGGTTCCGTCCTTGAATCCCAACAGATTTCGCCCGGTGCCCGACGGCCGCGGCGGTGAGTTGTAGCCCTGGATCTTCCAGCGCAGCTGCAGCGCGCCGCGAGTACGGCGGGTGATGTCGCGGATGGCGTGGTGGATGGTGTCCGGATTGTGCGCGCACAGCTGCAGGTGCAGATCGCCGTGCATCCAGGCCTGATCCGGCGAATCGTCGGGGAAGATCCGCATCGGCGTCAACCGCGCGGGCTTGCGGCTCGCGAGCCCGAAGCGCTGGTCGAACAGGCTCGCGCCGACACCCGCGGTGATGGTGAGGCCGTCGGCGGGAATATCCGGGCCGAGCACGGCGCTGTCGGCCGGCGGCTGCCCCGGCCCGAGGTCCGGCGGCGGGCCGCCCGCGGTCAGCGTCCGGGCGCGATCGGTGAGCGTCTTCATCAGCTCGACCAACTCGCCGCGGTTGGCCGCGGTGACATCGAACGAGGCGAAGCAGGCGGCATTCTGCCGGTCTGCCGGCGCGGGCGTGAGGATACCCGCCTGATGCACCCCGTGGAACGGGAAAGACGGTGCGGCCGTTGGCGTTCCGGTGGCGGTCGCGGCGTCCACCCGCGCGCCCTCGGCGAGGACACCCGCGGTCAACGCGGTTCCGGCGGCGCCTGCGGCGGTGCCGGAGAGGAAGCGGCGGCGGCTGACATTCATCGGTGGGCCTTAGTCTTTCGTGCGGGGGTCAGTGGGCGCGGGTTTCCAGCAGCCGGGGCACCCGATCCAGCTGTTCCAGTGCGCCGCCGATCGCGGCGAGTACGGCCTGCCTCGCCTGCTGCGGCGTCTGTGCCGGTGCGCGCCAGCGGCCGTTGTCCTGGGTGGCGAGCAGCGCGTTGCGCAGGGTGTCGAGCCGGGCGTTGATGGTGGCGCGCAGCTTCGGTTCGCGCTCGTCCACCAGCTGGCCGAGTTGATCGAGCACCACCCGGGTGACATCGATATCGGCGAGGGTCGCCGGGTAGGCCGAGCCGGAGCCGAGATCGTCGAGGCCCGTAAGGTGGTCGCGCAGCGCGTCTTCCAGGATCTCGTGTGCCCGGATCGGCAGGTTGGTCGGCTGTCCGGCGAGGTCGGTGCTGCCGAGGTTCTGCTGCATCGCGTCGATATCGGCGTTCAGCCGATCCAGCACCGGCAGCAGTTGCTCCGGTCCCTGGCCGTGCCACAGTCCATACTCCAAGCGGTGCAGTCCGGTGAAGTCCGGATCGTCTACGCCGCCGGGCAATCCGTTCGCCAGTCCGTCCACCGCGGTGCCCGCGGCGCCGAAGCTGTTGTACGACGCGCCGACTCGCTCCCACTCCAGTTGGGCGTTCAGCCAATCCGCTTGTGCGGCAGGGATATTGCGCGCCCGCAGATCGCGGCCGACGGCGCCGAGCGCACCGGTGAGCCGGGTGAGCACCTGATGCACGTAGGCCTGGTAGGCCTCGTTCGGCGCCTTGAGTTCGGTGGCGCGGACGGGCTTGACCACCTGCGGCGCATCCGTCGCGGCGCCGGTCGCCTGGACCCGCCGCGAGGACACCGGCGCCTGACCCGACATCGCGCAGTAGATCGTGTACGCACCAGGATTCAGCGTCGCGACCAGATCGGCAGTCGTTGCGGGACCGATGTTTTCGATCTCCGCGACCACCGCGCCATCGGCGTTGACCACATTGATCTCACCGGCCTTGTTCGACTTGTTGTGCACCGAGATGGTCTGCGTGCCGGTGCGCGCCGCGGTCCACTCCGGGGCGCACGCGTCCGCGGTCACCGTCACCGTGCGCTTGGAATCCGCGGAACCCGAAGGCAGCAGCGCGATGGCCACTCCGGCGATCAGCGCCGGAACCACCACCAGCGTCGCGCCCACCAGCACCGGGCGCGGACCGGCCAGCCGCTCCCACCAGTCCGGAGCGTGCTCGTCGACCGCCGTGGCTTGTGTTGCGGGCGCGGCCGACTCGGCCGACGGCGACGGTTCGATATTCGTCGCGGCCCCGGTTTGTGTTGCGGGCGCGGCAGATTCGGCCGATGCCGCCGGTTCCGTCTTCGGTGCCGGCTTGGCCGGGACCGTACGCCCCGCGCGGACGAACAGCGGAATCACGATGGCCAAGTAGACAACCCAGGCCACCACCTGCAGCACCGTCATCTTCGGCGCGAGTTCGGTGATGCCGGTGATGAGCGAGACCCACCAGGAATTCGGGTCGACGTGTGCGGTGAGGTCGAAGGCCATCCAGCGCGCACCGGGCAGCAGGCCCGCCTCCTGGATGTCGCCGAGACCGTAGGCCAGCACACCGGCGGCGATCACGATCAGCAGCAGCGCGGTCCGGTTGAAGAACACGCCGAGGTTGAGCCGCACCGCCTGACGGAACAGCAGCCAGCACAGTGCGATCGCGGCGAGCAGGCCGAGCGCGGCGCCGACCACCGGCGCGACGGTCGTGCCCGCCGCCTTCACCGCCGTCCACACGAACAGCGTCGTCTCCAGGCCCTCCCGGCCGACCGCGAGGAAGGCGGTCACCGCGAGCGCACCGGCGCCGATTCCGGCGGCCCGCGCGACCTCACCGCGCAGCTGTCCCGACAGCGTCGCGCCGACCCGGCGCATCCAGAACACCATCGCGGTGACCAGTCCGACGGCGAGCACGCTCAGCACGCCGCCGACCGCCGCCTGCGCGGAGTTGGTCAGCACGCTGGTGGAGTAGCTCAGCACCGCCGCGAAACTGCCGGCCAGCGAGACCGCGCCGAGTAGGCCGAGCCACACCGGCGCGGTCGATATCGGCCGCTCGGCGGTCGATATCCGCCGCACGGCCGCCAGCAGGATGGTGACGACCAGTCCTGCCTCCAGGCCCTCCCGCAGGCAGATGAGGAAATTGGGCACTGCCTCGGTAACGCTCACGCTGCAAAGGTAAGCCATACCTATTTGTCAGTCCAGCTCGGGCCCGGATTCGGCAACGCGGGTCACAGCTATCCCGCCGGATCTGCTCAGCGCGGCGTGCCGATGCGCTGCCAGCGGCGTCCCCCGGTGCCTGGCTCGCGGGGCCGGATCGGCTCGCGGCTGCGGTAGACGACATAGGGCCGCCACAGGTACCACAGCGGGTAACTCCACGCGTGCACCAGCCGGGTGAACGGCCACACGGCCAGGATCGCCCAGGCCGCCGTCGCATGCACCTGGTAGAGCAGCGGCGCGTGCGCGATCGCCGCGACGTCGGGATCGGCGACGAACAGGCCGCGGAACCAGAGCGCGACGCTGGCCCGATAGTCATAGCCGGATCCGAGCAGGTTCACCCCGACGGTCGGGACGATGCCGAGCACCACGACGATCGCCAGCAGCGCGAAGGCCACCCAGTCGAGGGTGGTGGTCGCGGCGCGGACCCGCGCGACGAACAACCGGCGATAGATCAGCACGGCGGCGCCGATGACGATGCCGATCACCGCGACGGTTCCGGCGGCGGCCGAGAACCACCGGTAGAGCGCCTCGGGAATGCCGACGGCGCGGGTGAACGACTCCGGGATCAGGATGCCGATCACATGCCCGCCGATCGCCGCGAAGGTCGCGTAGTGGAATGCGGGCGCACCCCACCGCAGCAGCTTGCTCTCCTGCAGCTGGGTCGAGCGGCTGGTCCAGCCGAACTGGTCCTGCCGCCAGCGCCAGATATGCCCGAGCACGAAGGTCGCGATCGCCAGATACGGCAATACGACCCACCACAGCGCATCCCACGCGCTCATCGCGGCACCCCCGTCAGATACTCCGGCGGCGCGAACGGCTCCAGCCCGATCCGCTCCTCCGGCGGCCCGTCGACGGCCAAGTCGCGCAGGCGTTTTCGCTCCGAGGACGGCAGCGGCGGCAGCTGTGCGCGAACCGTATCGACAAGCGGCGCATAGGGACTCGCCATCTCCCGCAGCGCGTCGGCGAGCAGTTCGAGTCCGTCGCGGCAGCGGGAGAGGATATCGCGACCGGCATCCGGTTCGTGGACCGCGAATTCGAGTATCAGCGGCAGGAAGTCGGGCAGCTCCGATTCCGGTGGCCGGTGACCCGCGCGGCGGTAGCACTGCTTCAGGGTCAGCAGCGCCATGCCGCGCGCCCTGGTGTCGCCGTACCGGTAGTAGGTCAGGTGCATGCTGCGGCGACGCGCCAGATCGAAAGTGGCCACGTAGTTTTCGGCGGCCTCGGTCGGCGTCCGCGCGGTGAGCCAGGTCAGCAGGCCGGCGACGGCCGCCCGCGCGTCCGCCCGCGCGATCGCGGGCAGCGCCGCACCGATGGTGTCGAGTTGCCGGTACAGCTCCTGATCCGGATAGCGCAACAGGATCGAGCTAACCGCATGCAATAACGGCTGTGCCGCAATCGTTTCGGACTTCCTCATCGATGCGCCTCCGCACCGAACAGGTTGGGGGCGGGGGCCGAGCCGTTCCAGCCCAAGAGGTTGAACCGCACCTGCCCATCGCTGTCGCGGAATTGACCGCCGTGCCCATCGGAGGGCGGCGACCCCACCGGACAGTGCTGCGCCATCTCCGCACCGCTGCCCTCGGCGTGCGCCCGCGGAACCACATAGCGTTCGTCGTATTTCGCGATGGCGAGCAGTCGGTACAGATCCTCCAGATCCGCTCCGGTCAAACCGACCGCCGCTGCCGCCTTTTCATCGGTCGGATCGCCGAATTGCTTGCCGCGCATATGGGTTCGCAACGTGGTCAGCGTGCGCAGCACCCGCCGCACCGGTTCGGTGTCACCGGCGGTGAACAGGTTCGCGAGGTATTCGATCGGGATGCGGAGCTGATCGATGGTGGCGAAAACATCGTCGGCGTCCTCGTCGGACCCGCCGGTGGCGCGGGCCGCGTCGAGCACCGGTGACAGCGGCGGTATGTACCAAACCATCGGCAGCGTACGGAATTCCGGATGCAGCGGCAGCGCGACCCGATACTTCTCGATCAACGCGTAAACCGGCGAGCGCCGCGCCGCATCGATCCAGTCGCGGGCGATGCCGTCGCGCTCGGCCTGTTCGACGATCAGCGGGTCGTGCGGGTCCAGGAATACCGACAGCTGCGCCGGATAGAGCTGGGCGTCATCGGCCACCGACGCGGCGGCGCGCACCGCATCGGCGTCGTACAGCATCACCCCGAGATAGCGCAGGCGTCCGACACAGGTCTCCGAGCAGATGGTCGGCTGGCCGTTCTCGATCCGGGGATAGCAGAACGTGCACTTCTCCGCCTTGCCGGTGCCGTGGTTGAAGTACACCTTCTTGTACGGACAGCCCGAGACGCAGAATCGCCAACCGCGGCAACGGTTCTGGTCGACGAGCACGATGCCGTCCTCGGCGCGCTTGTACATCGCGCCGGACGGGCAGGACGCGACGCACGACGGGTTGAGGCAGTGTTCGCAGATGCGCGGCAGGTAGAACATGAAGGCGTTCTCGAAGTCCAGCCGGACCCGTTCGGCGATCGTGGACAGGTTCGGATCGGCCGCCGCGTGCTCCGGGCTGCCCGCGAGATCGTCATCCCAGTTCGGGCCGCGGCGCGGCGCCATCGGCGCGCCGGTGAGCCGGGATCGCGGCGCGGCGGTCGGCGTCGAATCCGAGAGCGGCGCGGTGACGAGTTGGTCGTAGTCGTAGGTCCACGGCTCGTAGTAGTCGTCCAGCGACGGCAGATCGGGATTGTGGAAGATGTTCAGCAGCTTGCTGATTCGTCCACCGCCGCGCAGCACCAGTTTGCCGCGCCGGTTCAGCTTCCAACCGCCGCGCCAGCGCTGCTGATCCTCGTAGCGGTGCGGATAGCCGGAGCCCGGTTTGGTCTCCACATTGTTGAACCAGGCGTATTCGGTTCCCGGACGATTGGTCCAGGTCTGCTTGCAGGTGACCGAGCAGGTATGGCAGCCGATACATTTGTCCAGGTTCATCACCATCGCGACCTGAGCCATGACTTTCATCGGTAATCCACCTCCTGTGCCCGCCGCCGGACGACGGTGATCTCGTCGCGCTGTGGTCCGGTCGGGCCGATGTAGTTGAAGCCGTAGCAGAATTGGGCGTATCCGCCGATCAGGTGCGTCGGTTTGATCAGCACCCTGGTCAGCGAGTTGTCACCGCCGCCGCGGCGCCCGGAGCGCTCGGCCTTCGGCACGTTCACCTGACGCTCGGTGGTGTGGTAGAGCAGCACCGTGCCCGCCGGAATCCGGTGCGAGACAACGGCACGGCAGACGACGACGCCGTTGTGGTTGTAGCTCTCCACCCAGTCGTTGTCGCGGACCCCGATCGTTTCCGCGTCGGCGGGGCTCATCCACAGCGCGGGTCCACCGCGGAACAGCGTCATCATGTGCAGGTTGTCCTGATAGGTCGAGTGGATCGACCATTTCGAATGCGGCGTCAGATAGCGGACGACCACCTCCGGGCGGCCGGGATCGTCGCCGACCGGAATTCCGAAGTGCGCCATCATATTCAGCGGCGGCCGATAGATCGGGAGCTGTTCGCCGAATTCGCCGATCCAGTCGTGGTCGAGGAAGAAATGCTGGCGGCCGGTGAGCGTATGCCACGGCTTGTGCCGCTCCACGTTCACGGTGAACGCCGAATACCGGCGCCCGCCCGTCTCGCTGCCCGACCATTCCGGCGAGGTGATCACCGCGCGCGGCTGGATCTTGGTGTCGGCGAAGGTTATCCGGTCACCGGACCGCTCCTCGGCGAGATCCGCGAGCTCAACCCCGGTCCGCCGCTCCAGCTCTCGGAATCCGGCCACCGCGAGCCGCCCGTTGGTGGTGCCGGACAGCGCCAGAATCGCCTCGCAGAACAGGTCGTCGCGGTCGATGGCGGGACGCCCCGCCGCCACGCCTCGGCGCACGGCGCCGTTATTGCGGCGCAGGTAATCGATTTCGGCATCGGGGATCAGGGTGATCCCCTTCGTCGTGGTGCCGAGCGATTCGAGCAGCGGGCCGATCGCGCCGAGCTTGGCCGCGACCGCGCCGTAATCGCGTTCCACCACAATCAATTTGGGCATCGTCACCCCCGGCACCGGCGCGCACTCGCCGCGCCGCCAGTCGCGGACCGCACCGTGCGGTTGCGCGAGTTCGTCGGCGGTGTCGTGGGCGAGCGGCGCGGCGATGACATCGCGGCGCACGCCGAGATGCTTTGCGGCCAAAGCGGAGAACTCGGCGGCCAGGGTGTGGAAGATGTCGAAATCGGTGCGCGTCTCCCATGGCGGCGCGATGGCCGGATTGAAGGCGTGCACGAACGGGTGCATATCGGTGCTGGACAGATCGTGCTTCTCGTACCAGGTCGCGGCGGGCAGCACGATATCGGAGTACATGCAGGTGCTCGTCATCCGGAAGTCGATGGCCACCGCGAGATCGAGCTTGCCGACCGGTGCGGGCGAACGCCAGCGCACCTCGCTCGGCCGCAGGTGCGGCGGCGTCTCGGCGGAGGTGACCGCGTCGTCGGTGCCGAGCAGATGGCGCAGCAGATATTCGTGCCCCTTCATCGACGAGCCGAACAGGTTGGCGCGCCACACGGTGAGCACGCGCGGAAAGTTCTCCGGGGCGTCCGGATCCTCGGCGGCGAATCCCAATGCGCCGCTGGACAATTGCTCGACGATGTATTCGGGCACCGGCCTGCCCGCGCGCTCGGCCTCGTCGCACAGGTCGAGCGGATTGCGGTCGAAGGCCGGATGCGATGGCATCCAGCCCATCCGCACGGCCTGCGCGTACAGGTCCGGCACGCTGCGGCCGGCGAGTGCGCCATCGGCGAGCGGGCTCGCGAAAGCGTCCGCGGCATAACCTTCATAGCGCCACTGATCGGTGGCCAACCACCACAGCGGCGTGCCCGCCATATGCCGAGTTGGTCGCTGCCAGTCCAACCCGAAGGCCAGATGGGACCAGCCGGTCAACGGCCGCACCTTCTCCTGTCCGACGTAGTGCGCCCATCCCCCGCCGTTGACGCCCTGACAGCCGCACAGCTGCAGCAACGCCAGGAAGGTGCGGTAGATCTGGTCGGAGTGGAACCAGTGGTTGGTGCCCGCACCCATCGCGATCATCGAGCGTCCGCCGCTGCGTTCGGCATTGCGTGCGAATTCCCTGGCCACCCGAATGGCCGCGGCCGCGGGCACACCGGTGATCGCCTCCTGCCACGCCGGGGTGTACGGTGCGGCGTCGTCGTATCCGCTCGGCCACTCGCCCGGCAGACCCGGCCGGGATACGCCGTACTGCGCCATGACGAGATCGAAGACGGTGGTCACCAGCCGACCCGCGACGCGCATCACCGGAACGCCCCTGCGCACCCGCTCACCCGAACCGCCGTCGAACCGGGGCAGGTCGACCGGCACCGCGACCCCACCGGGGCGGTCGTGCAGCGACAGCGCGGGCCGGATATCGCCGAGCCGCAGATTCCAGCGTCCGGGTTCGGCGCTCCAGCGAAAGCCGAGCGATCCGTTCGGTACCGCGGGCTCGTCCGAGACCTCGTCCAGCACAACGGTTTTGAAGGCCGCCTCGGCGTCGTCGGCACCGAGGTCGGCGGCGGTCAGGAACTTCGTCGGGACGAAGGCCGTCCCACGCTCGGCCAGGGTTACCAGGCACGGCAGGTCCGTATAGGTCGCCGCGTACTCGAGGAAGCGCGGCACCTGCCGGTCGCGGTAGAACTCGGTCAGGATCACGTGCCCCATCGCCATCGCCAACGCGCCGTCGGTACCGGGCGCGGCGGCAAGCCACTCATCCGCGAACTTGGTGTGGTCGGAATAATCCGGCGAAACGACGACCACTTTCTGTCCCCGATATCGCGCCTCGGTCATGAAATGCGCGTCGGGCGTGCGCGTTATCGGCAAATTGGTGCCCCAGAGTATGAGATAACTCGCATTCCACCAATCGCCCGATTCTGGTACATCGGTCTGATCGCCGAATACCTGCGGCGAAGCGATCGGCAGATCCGAATACCAGTCGTAGAACGAGGAGATGGTCGCGCCGATCATCGATAGAAATCGGGTACCGACCGCGTAGGAGACCATGGACATGGCCGGAATCGGCGAAAATCCGACTATCCGGTCAGGGCCCCAGCGATCGATGGTGTGCACATGCGCGGCGGCCATCAGCTCGATGACCTCCGCCCAGGTCGCCCGCACGAATCCGCCCTTGCCACGGGCCCTTTTGTAGGCGGCCGCCGCCTCCTGATCGGCGACCAGGCTCGCCCAGGCCGCCACCGGATCGCCGTGCCGGGCCCGCGCGGCGCGCCACGATTCGAGCAGCACACCGCGCACATACGGGTAGCGGACCCGGGCGGGTGAGTAGGTGTACCAGGAGAACGACGCACCGCGCGGACATCCGCGCGGCTCGTACTCCGGCGAATCCGGCCCGATCGCCGGATAGTCGGTCGCCTGGGTTTCCCAGGTGATGATCCCGTCCTTGACGTGCACCTTCCACGAACACGATCCGGTGCAGTTCACCCCGTGCGTCGAGCGGATCTCGCGATCGTGACGCCAGCGCTCCCGGTAGAACTCCTCGGCGGCGCGCCCGCCGTCGCGGTAGAGTACGCGCCGATCATCGGATTGTTCGCCGGGAAAGAAGAATTGCACCGACCGCAGCAAACGGTCGGCCGCGTCCATCGCGTCCGATTTGCCCGGGTGTTCCGAAACATCGAAGTTCATCGAATGGTGCCTCCGTGGCGGTAATCAGAACTCTGTAAAAGCGCGTGGCGCGCCTGAGCGCACCGATGTTCGCGGAGCTACCGTTAGTGTCATGAGCGCTGCTTGCGAATTCCCTGCGGTTCGTCGGTACAGCGGTTCGGCTGCCGACCGGACGGCGTAATGCAAATGACGGAAGCGTCGCGGAATTGCGACAAATCCGGCTCAGCCGAATTCTGCGGACCACATCCGGTCGAGATCAGGCTGCTGGGCCGGTTCGCGGTCGTCCGGGACGGCGTTCCGGTCGCGCCGCGGTTGTTCGGCGGGCGGCAGGCACGGCGGCTGCTGCGGCTGCTCGCCGTGCGGCGCGGCACCCTGGTCTCCAAAGGAGTTGCGGCAGAGGCGCTGTGGCCGGGTAAGCAGCCCGCCGACCCCGTCGGCAATGTGGAGATCCTGGTCAGCCGCATCCGCACCGCGCTCGGCGACCGCACCCTGGTGGAAACCGGGCCCGCCGGATACACGCTGGTCGGCGACGATCGCATTCGGGTGGACACCGAGACGTTCCTGAGCAGCCTCGCCCAGGGGCACCTGGCGCTCGCGCAGGATCCGGCCGCCGCGCTTGCCGCATTGACCGCGGGACTGCGGATCTGGCGCGGCGACCCGCTGACCGAGGACGCCGACGCCGAATGGGCCCGCGAGCACCGGCGCCTGCTCTGCGACAAATACCTGCAGGCGCTGGAGGACACCGCGGCGGCAGCGCTGGCGATCGGTGACGCCGCGACCGCCGCGGCCTGGGCGCGAACGGCCACCGAACGCCAGCCGTTCCGCGAGGGTTCGGCGCTGCTGCTGGTGCGCGCGCTGGCCGCGGCGGGCGATCGCGCCTGCGCCCTAGAGGAATTCGACCGTTTCCGGATCAGGCTGGTCGACGAACTCGGTGTCGATCCCTCGGCCGAGGCGATGGCGCTGCGCCAGCGCATCCTCTGCGACGAGCTGCCACATACCGCGGAACCCGATGTGCCGCAACGGGATTCCGGTCGCCGCGCCGAGGTCCTCGCACTGCTCGCGGTCGCTAACCAACCCGTGCCCGCAACGCTTTTGGCATCGACGCTCGACGCGGAGCTGCGTTCCGCGCTGGCGGAGCTGGCGGTCCTGCACGAATCGCAGCTGGTCCGCGCTGACCGAGACGGTTGGCGGATCGCCTCGCCCGCACTGGAATCCGAAATCCGCGACGGTATCGAACCGGCCACCGCGATGCGGTTGCATCTGCTGTTCGCCGAGGCGCTGCATCGGCGCGGCGGCGATCCGGGCGCGGTGGCTGCGCATCTGGCGGCGGGCGGCGACGACCAACGCGCGACATCAACCTATATCACCGCGGCCGAGGAGCGGCTGCGCTGCGTATCCGACGACGACGCACTGCGTTACGCCGAGGCCGGGCTGGCCCTTCCGGTGCGCGGCACGCATCGGGCCGCACTGCTCGCGGTGCGGGCGGAGGCGCATCGGCGGCGCGGCGCACTCGACGCGGCCCGCACGGATCTGCGTGCCGCACTGGATGAAACCACGGTGGGTGTGCACAGATCGCGACTGCTCTCCCGCCTGGCGATCCTCGAAACCCGTTCGCGCGCAACCGCACTCGGCGAGCAGCTGGCGGAGCTCGCGGTCGCCGAGGCGGGGGACGATCCGGCGGCCCGCGGGCAGGCGCTCGCCGCCGCGGCGATCATCGATCTCACGCTGCCGAATTTCCAACGCGCACGGCGCAGATTCCGCCGCGCGCGTCAGCTGCTCGAACTCGGCGGCGATCCGAACGGGGCGGCCCGGGTGGTGTATTGGCGCTCGATGGCCAACTTCATGACCGGCCGGATAATGCGCGCCGAACGCCACCTCGACGCGCTCGTCGACCTGCCGCTGCTGCCCGACGAACTGCTGCGCCTGTGGAATCCGCGTGCCGCGCGCGGCTACCTCAAAGTGCTGATGGCACAACCGCACAGCGCGCTGGTGGATATCGAGGCGGCGCTGGCCTGGGCCGCCGCCGTCGACCATCCGGTGGTGCGCTGTTGCGGCCTGCGGCTGCGCGGTGAGGCGTCGATCGCGCTCGGCGATCTCGATCGGGCGCTGGAGGACGCCCAGACCGGCCTCGCCATCGCCCAACACATGGGGCATGCCGAGGAGACGGCCGCCGCCCTGCGGACGATCGGCATGATGTGGCAGGCCCGCGCCGAATTGGATCGCGCGGAGCAGGCCTTTCGCGCCTCACTCGATGCGGCACGGGCGGTCCCGCTCTATGCGGGCTGGGCGGCGGCCCGGCTCGGCCTGGTACTGGTCCGCCAGGGGCGGCACGCCGAGGCGGCGCCGCTCATCGAGGACGCCGTACAGCACCGGATCCCCCTGGTCCGGCACGAAGGACGTTGGGCCTACGCGGAATTGCTGTCCGCGCGCAAGGACGCGGCGGCTCGCACGGTCGCCCGCGACGCGCTCGACACCGCCCGGTCATCCGGGCATCTCGCGCTGGTCCGGCACTTGGCCGAGCTGGCCGAGGCGGGATAGCCCACCGAACTTCACCCAAGGCGGTCCGCAGACCGCACGGTACGAGTACGCTTCGAAACTGCTCCAGCTACGTTGCAGCTATATCGCGCTGAGGCCGTACGAATCGGCCGTTCGACCACGCACTCGGTAACAGTTCGACCGGGAACGGAGTGAGATGGCTGAGACCTTGCTCGTCGCCGTCTGCGCCGCCGCGATCGCGGTGGCGATATTCCTGGCCGGAGACCGGCTGCGTCCGCAATCCTGGCGGCAGTCCGGCGACGAAACATCGGGCGCGCTGGCCCTCGATCTGGTCAAGACGTTCTTCACCGCCGTTGTCGCATTCATCTTCATCGTCTGCTGGCAACAGCACCAGAACGCGCACGATCATACCGTCGCCGAGGCGAAGGGCCTGCTCGACACCTATTGGGCCGCGCAGGCCCTGCCGCCGTCGGAGCGGACACAGGTGCAGTCGCTGGTGCGCGGCTACACCGGTCAAGTGATCGAGCAGGAGTGGCCGCTGATGGAGAATCGCGGCCGGCTCAGCGAATCCGCCGCGGATACGCTCACCACCCTGCGCGAGACGACGGCGGCGCTGCGTTCGCCCGACCCGATCGTCACCGACGCGCGGTCCCGAACGCTGGCCGGCCTCGACCAGGTGGTGCGCGCCCGCAGCGACCGCGCCATCGACCTGAACCGCAATATTCCGCAATTCCTGTATCTCACATTGTATTTCGGCACCGCCCTGGTCTTGCTCAATCCGGTCCTCACCGGAATCAGGGTTACCTGGCGCAGCGTCACGATGATCGCGCTGCTCGGGATCGTCGTCGGTTGTGCGCTGTTGGCGCTGCGCGATATGGAGCGGCCGTTCTCCAGCGTCATGGGGATCTCGAAGGATGCGTTCGTCTACACCCAGTCACAGATCCAGCAGCCGCCTGGCGAACCCGGTGACAGCGCCAAATGAACCCGGGGGCCGCCGCACGCCTGCGCGGGTTGCTGACGGCCGGTGCCGTCCTGTCCGCGGCGATGCTCTCCGGAGGCAGGTCCGCCGCCGAACCGGTGATCCCGAATCTGCCGTTCATCGCCGATATCGCGACCGGCAGCACCGCGCCATCGGCCGCGCCGACCGGCAGTGCGGAAATCGGCAAACCACTCGCGTTCGCACCCGAGATCGTCAGCGCCGCAGCAGATTCCGATTCAGTAGCGGATCCCGGCTATCACCCGATCGCGCTCGGCCCCGCCGACGGCCCCCTCTCGGCGGCATGTGCGGGCAGTGCGGCGGCGGCCGGGTCGGCGCTGCTGCTCGGCTCCGCGACGGGCAGCGGCCTGCTCGGGCCCGCGGCGATCATTCCCGGCTCGGCCGAATTGGCGATGGGCTCGGTCGCCCCCATGCTGCTGGGTTCGGCGGCGCCCGCGATCGGCTCGGCGACCGTACTGCTCGGCGTCACGGGCTCCGCGATGACCGGCTCCGCGACCGCAGCCCTGCTGGCGGCGACCGGATCCACGCTGACCGGCTCGGGCGTGCCCGCGCTGCTCGGCTCGGCGGCGACCGACTCGGCGGCCGCCGCGCTGCTGCTCGGCGTGCTGGCCGCGCCGGGCGCGGGCAGTGCCGCGGCCGCGGGTAGCGCGCTGGTTCCGTGTCTGCTCGCCGTACCGGTGATTCCACCGACGCCCGGATTTCCGCTCGTCATCCCGCCTGCCGGCGCGCCGCCCGGCGCACCCGTCGTGCCACAACCCCCGGCGCCGCTACCCGCCGCCGCGCCGCAACCGGTCGCCGCGATCCCGTCGATCCCGGCGGCGGCCGAACCGGCGCCACCGGTCGAATTCGGCACCCTGGAACTGGTCACGGTGCTGATCGTGACGATCATCGCCGCGTCGGCGGCCAAGCGTGCGACCCAAGGGTGACCGACAGGCCGATCGAATTGCCGTGAGCTCGACGCCGACATCGTGTGGTGGCCAGGCGCATCGGCCGTAGCCGCCGAGCAGTGAGATCCGTTGCGCGCTGCCCGGTTTCGCCGGGGAAGAGCAGGGTATGGCGGCCCTGTCCCTGATCCCATCGGTGGAGGAGCCACCATGCGGGAGGCCGAACGACGGCGGCTCGCCGAGGCGCTGCGCGGGTGCGTGGCGGGCGAGGTGCGTTTCGACGACGGCAGCCGGGCGCTGTACGCCAACGACGCGTCAATCTACCGGCAGGTCCCGGTCGGGGTCGTCGTGCCGCGCGACGCCGACGACGTGCGCGGCGCGCTGGCGGTGTGCCGCGATTTCGGGGCCGCGGTCCTCGCGCGCGGCTGCGGCACCGGGCTGGCCGGTCAAAGCGTCAATGCCGCAGTGGTTTTCGATTTCTCCAAATATCTGAACTCGATACTCGAGATCGATCCGGACCGGCGGCTCGCCCGGGTGCAGCCGGGTGTCATCTGCGATGAATTGCGCTCGGCCGCAGCACCTTTCGGTCTGACCTTCGCGCCCGATCCGGCCACCCACGACCGCTGCACCATCGGCGGCATGATCGGCAACAACTCCTGCGGCACCCACTCCGTACTCGGTGGAAAGACCGTGGACAACGTGCTGTCGATGACGGTATTGACCGCCGACGGAACGGAATTCACCGTTGGCCCGACACCCCCGGCCGAACTGGCCGCCCGGCAGCGCGAACCGGGACGGACCGGCGACATCTACCGCGCGCTCACCGAGCTGCGCGACGAATACACGGCCCTGATCCGCACCCGCTACCCCGATATTCCCCGCCGGGTGTCCGGATACAACCTCGATGCGCTGTTGCCCGAGAACGGCTTCGACACCGCCAAGGCGTTGGTCGGCACCGAGTCCACCTGTGTTCTCGTGCTGGAGGCGACGCTGCGGCTCATTCCGAATCCGAGTCATCGCGCGCTGCTCGTGGTCGGCTATCCGGATGTGGCGACCGCGGCCGATCATGTCACCGAATTCCACGATCCGGAGCTGGTCGGTCTGGAATGCTTCGACGCCGGTGTCCTCGAGAACCTGCGCAAACACCTTGGCAGTCAATCGAGTTCGGCGGAATTGCCGTCCGGGCGGGCCTGGCTGCTCGCCGAATACGGCGCCGACGACCAGGATCGGGCGACCGCCGCCGCGGCACGAGTCGGGGATCGGATCGGCGCGCCCGGCTCGGCCCGGATATTCGAAGATCCGGACGAGCAGGACGAGGTCTGGGAAATACGCCGCAGCGCAATCGAATTCACCCGCATTCCGGGCGAGCACGCCGGACTCGCCGGCTGGGAGGACGCGGCGGTCGCGCCGGAGGTGCTCGGCGACTACCTGCGCGACTACTGTGCGCTGGTCGCGCGGTACGGCTATCACACCGTGCTGTTCGGGCATTTCGGCCAGGGCTGCGTACACAACCGGCTGGACCTGGATTTCCGCACCGCCGACCGGGTGGCCGCCTTCTCCCGATTCCTGGCGGACGCGGGCGATCTGGTGGTGCGCTACGGCGGATCATTGTCCGGCGAACACGGTGACGGGCAGTTGCGGGCCGACCAGCTGGTCAAGATGTTCGGGCCCGATCTGGTGACGGCCTTCCGGAAATTCAAGGCGATCTTCGATCCCGAGGGCCGGATGAATCCGGGCAAGGTGGTGGACCCCTTCCGGCCCGACCAGAATCTGCGCTCCGGACCGGACAGCAAAGTGCGAACCGTCCGAACCCATTTCGCGTACCGGGATGACGAACGCGGATTCGCCGACGCCGCCAACCGATGCTTCGGCATCGGCAAGTGCCGACATCTCGATGGCGGCGTGATGTGCCCGAGCTTCATGGTGACCCGCGAGGAACAGCATTCGACCCGCGGCCGGGCCCGGCTGCTGTTCGAGATGATGGAGGGTCATCTCGCCGACGGGCCCGGCTGGCGCGATCCGCACGTCAAAGGCGCACTCGACCTTTGCCTGTCCTGCAAGGGCTGCCGCTCAGACTGTCCCGTCGGGGTCGATATGGCCACCTACAAGGCGGAATTCCTGTCGCACTATTACGCCCGCCGACTGCGACCGCGCGCGGCCTACGCGCTCGGGTTGATTCCGTTGTGGGCCAAGGCCGCCAGCCACGCGCCCCGGCTCGCCAACGCGGCCCTGCGCGCGCCCGGCCTCGGCCGGATGCTGAAGTTCGCGGCGGGCGTCGCACCGGAGCGCGCCGCGCCCTCGTTCGCGCACAACACCTTTCGCGCCTGGTTCGGCGGACGGCAGTCGGCGGCAGGCGAACCGGTGCTGCTGTGGCCGGATACCTTCACCAACTATTTCCAGCCCGGCATCGGAATGGCCGCGGTCGAGGTGCTGACGGACGCCGGTTGTGCCGTGCAGCTGCCGGACCGCCAATTATGTTGCGGCAGGCCACTTTACGACTACGGCATGGTACCGACTGCCAAGCGGTGGCTGCGCCGCGCCGTCGACGCGCTCGGCCCGGCCGCGGCCGCCGGACTCCCGGTGATCGGGCTCGAACCCAGCTGCGTCGCCGTATTCCGCGACGAGCTGCGCAACCTGTTCCCCGACGACCTGGACGCGCATCGGGTCGCCAACGCCACCCGCACCCTCGGCGAATATCTGGTCGAACACGGCTATCACCCGCCCCGCCTGGCCCGGGAGGCACTGGTGCAGACCCACTGCCACGACCATGCCGTCCTGCGTCCGGACGCCGACCGTGAGCTGCTCGCCGCGATGGGTATCTCGGCCCGGTATCCCGATTCCGGATGTTGCGGTATGGCGGGCAGTTTCGGCTTCGAACGCGGTGAGCGCTATCGGGTGTCGATCGCCGCCGCTCAGCGGGTCATCCTGCCGCAGGTGCGGCAGGCCGACCCCGAAACCCTGCTGATCGCCAATGGTTTCAGCTGCCGCGAGCAAATCGCCCAGGCGACCGGGCGACAGCCGCTGCACCTGGCCCAAGCGATCCAATTGGCCATCGACGACGAGAAGGGCATGAAGTAACCCATGAGCGAACAGCACACGGCCGCAGACGTTCTCGTCGACCGACTGGTCGACTGGGGCGTCGACACGATATTCGGCCTGCCCGGCGACGGGATCAACGGTCTGATGGACGCACTGCGCAAGCGACGCGACGATATTCGCTACATCCATGTGCGCCACGAGGAGGTCGCCGCGATGGCGGCGGTCGGCTACGCCAAATTCACCGGCAAGCTCGGAGTCTGCTTCGCGACATCCGGGCCCGGCGCGATCCACCTGATGAACGGCATGCTCGACGCCAAGGTGGAACAGGCTCCCCTGCTTGCCATTACGGGCATGACCTATCACGACCTGATCGGAACGTCCTACCTGCAGGACATCAACACCGACTACGTGATGAACGACCTCGCCGTCTACAACGCCCGCATCATGGGCCCGCAGCACGTGCTGAACGTCACCGACTACGCCTGCCGCACGGCGCTCACCCAGCGCGGTCCCGCACATCTGGCCTTCCCCATCGATTACCAGGCCGCCGACGCCGAATCCGGAACCCGCTTCCAGCGCAACGTGTCCGGCCACACCTCAGCGAACTTCCAACCGCCGGTGCGCATTCCGGAACGCGAACTGCTGCGCCGGGCCGCCGACCTGCTCGGCGGGCGCAGCCGGGTCGCCATACTCGCCGGGGCGGGCGCCCGCGGGGCGGGATCGGAACTGGAGCAGGCCGCCGAGAAGCTCGGCGCGCCGATCATCAAGGGCCAGTTGGGCAAAGACTGCGTGCCGGACGACAGCCCGTACACCACCGGACCCGTCGCGCTGGTCGGCAGCCGCCCCAGTGAGGAGGCGCTGCAGGACTGCGACGCGCTGCTGATCGTCGGCAGCACAATGCCTTACCTCGAGTACTATCCGGAGCCCGGCCGCGCGGTATGCGTGCAGATCGATGACAAACCCGAGCGCATCGGCCTGCGTCACCCCGTCGACGTCGGGCTCTGCGGCGATGCCAAGGCCACCTTGGCCGAACTCGTCGCGTTGCTGCCGCGCAACGAGGACCGCACCTTCCTGGAGGAGGCGCAGCGCGGTATGCGCGACTGGTGGGATCTGATGGCCGAACGCGGCACCCACACCGACATTCCGATGCATCCGCAGGTGCCGACCTGGTATCTCAACGACGCGCTGACCGACGACGCCATCGTGTGCGGCGACTCCGGCACCGTAACCACTTGGGCGGCAAGGCTACTCAAGATCCGCGGCAACCAGCGGTTCAGCTTCAGCGGCACCAACTGTTCCATGGCCGCGGCGCTGCCGTACGCCATCGGCGCCCAAGCGGCGTATCCGGGACGGCAGATCGTCGCCTACACCGGGGACGGTTCGCTGACCATGCAGCTCGGCGACTTCCTCACCTGCGTTCAGCACGATCTGCCGGTCAAGGTCGTCGTCATCCGCAACGACACGCTCGGGTTGATCAAATGGGAGCAGATGGTCTTCCTCGGCAATCCGGAATACGGCGTGAACATGGCGCCGTTGGATTTCGTGAAATTCGCGGAAGCCTGCGGCGCCAAGGGATTTCGCATCGACGATCCCCGCCGCTGCCGTGATCAGCTGCTCGCGGCGCTCGGCCATCCCGGCCCGGTCATCGTCGAATGCGTAGTCGACGCGCACGAACCGCCGATCCCGGCCAAGGTCAAGAAGGACCAGGTGCGAAAGCTCGTCAGCGCCCTGCGCGAAGGCACCCCGAACCGCCGCCGCATCGCCCTGCAAATGGTCAAGGACATGCTCGACGAGGCCAGCTTCGACGCCAGCCCCGGCCACGTCATCCCCAACGCCGTCGGCCGAGCCGCCAGCCGCGTCGTCCACCGCCACGACGGAAAGGAATAAGAGGGGTCCGGTCAGGCACGGGCCGCCTCGCGGGCCAGCGCCCGATCGCGCTGCTCCTCGAACCTAGGGATCTTCACCTTTTCCATATCGTCGAGGAAGGCGGCGAGCCGTTCCCGGGTCTGTTCGCCGCGGGCGCCGAAATCGGTGCGGCCGAAGATATTCCACTGTCGCAGCACCGGCTGGAGCACTTCCTCCAGGTGCTGGCGCAGGTCGTAGACGCCATGTTTGGCCATCAGCACGCCGTTGCGGCGGAAGTTCGGCATTTGGGCGCCGGGCATGCGGAAGTTCTCGACGATATTGTCGATCGCGGCGATGGTCTGGTCGGGCGCCAGATCCAGGGCCGCGCCGCAGACGGTGCGGTAGAAGATCATGTGCAGGTTCTCGTCGGCGGCGATGCGTTGCAGCATCCGGTCGGCGACGTCGTCGGCGCAGACCCGGCCGGTATTGCGGTGGGTGACCCGGGTGGCCAGCTCCTGAAAGCTCACGTAGGCCACCGAGTGCAGGAATCCGGCGCCGTCGTCTTCGAGCGCGACGGCGGCGCGCGGAGCGAACCCGTTGGTCATGTGAACCATGCGCGCCTGCTCCAGCGCGATCGGGTCGACGCCGCGGGTCACCACCAGATAGTCGCGAATCACGGTGCTGTGCCGCATTTCCTCGGCGGTCCACCGACCGACCCAGGTGCCCCACGCCCCGTCCTGCGAGAAGTTCTCGGCGATCTCGCGGTGGTACGAGGGCAGGTTGTCCTCGGTGAGCAGATTGGTGATCATGGCGGCCTTGGCGACCTCGCTGAGCCTGGATTGTTCCGGCTCCCAATCGATTCCGCCGAGCATGGCGAAATTGCGCCCCTCGTCCCACGGCACATACTCGTGCGGCTGCCAGTCCTTGGACATGGCCAGATGCCGGTGCACACAGGTCTCGGCGACGGGTTCCAGTTCGGTCAGCAGCTCACGCTGGGTCAAATCACGCACCAATGTCGTTGTCCGCCTTTCCATTCGATGGCCCGGACGGCGATTTCGGCGCGCTGCCACCGATCTCGCCACGTGGCATGACATCACCGCGCCGAGCCCTCCCAGTAGGGCAGCAGGTCCCATGCCCGAAGGACCTTGGCCCACTCCCCGCCTCGCCAACCACGGCCTCGCCCCCAGACCCCGCCGACACCAACGAACGCGAGCGCGCCTCCGCCGAGCACAGCCACGGCCGCGGCCGACCTTCGTGCAACACCGCTATCGCTGCGATGGCAACGATTATCGACACGACAATCGAATGGCGCCCCGATCCACTAAGCTATCGTTGACATAGCAATGTTAATAACCCCGGAGACGCAGCCATCTGAGCAATCAACCCGTGCAACGATGCTAACGTCGACATAGCAACGATAGGAGCAGTGATGTCCAGGCCGAAACCCCGTAGACGGCCCCGCACGGAGATCGGCCCGCTCCCCACCTTCGGCGCTGCCATCGCCGAACGTCGTCATGCGCTCGGGCTGACCCAACTCGACGTCGCCGACCTCGCCGATGTCGGGCTGTCCTCGGTGCGCACCCTCGAGGCAGGACAGGCCTCACTGACGCTTGCGATAACACTTCGGATCCTCGACGCCCTCGGGCTGGCGCTTGTCAGCATGCCGCACACGGATGCCCGAGCCCTGCCGGGCAGCGCCATCGAACTGCGCACCATCCGGGAGGAGCAACCGTGACGACGCCGCCCGACCCGGCACAACTCCGAACCATCGATGAGGCCGACGTCTACAAGGCCGACCGCATCGCCGGACAATTGCGCCGCGAACGTGACGACGTCGTATTCACCTATGCCGAGCCATATCTCGCCGATCCATCGACGCCACCCGTCGCATTCACATTGCCGAAGCAGCGAGGCGGTTTTCGAGCGACCGGCGGATCGGTCCCGGCCTTTTTCGCGGGTCTGCTACCCGAAGGTCTCCGACTCACCGCCATCACCACGGCCACACGGACCAGCGAAGACGATCATTTCAGCATCCTTCTGGCAGTCGGCGCGGACACGATCGGCGATGTCCGATTATTACCCGGCGGAGCCGTCCCGGATGACCCGCCGCCACTGTTCGATACGACGGATACAACCGATGCCGATTTCACGGCCTTGTTCGCCCGCGCCACCTCGGCGAAGGCCGACGATCTCGACCGGACCGCGATCCCCGGCGTGCAGATCAAGGTATCCGCGCAAATGGTCTCCACACCGATATCAACCGCGGGCGGCCCGGCCATTCTCAAACTCAACCCACCCGACTATCCATATCTGGTCGAGAACGAGAACTTCTTTCTCGACATGGCCGCCTCATGCGGCATACACGTTCCGAGCCACCACCTCGCCGCCGACAGGAACGGCCGGACAGCGCTTTTCGTCGACAGATTCGACCGCATCGTCGAACGCGGTCAGGTTCGCCGCCTCGCACAAGAGGACGCCTGCCAGGTCTTAGGGCGATACCCGGCCGCCAAGTACCGAATTACCTTGCAGGAGGCCATCAAAGGCCTTGCCGATGCGGTCGCGGACGGCCGCGGCTCGCTTCCACAGGCCATGCTGCGAATGCTGGAAATCGCGGCCTTCAGTTATCTCATCGGCAACGGCGACCTACACGGCAAGAACTTATCGATCCGGCAGAACGCCGAGGGGATCTGGGAGGTGACCCCGGCATACGACCTTCTCAGCACCCAACCGTATCTGAGCTGGAACGATCCAATGGCACTGCAGTTGTACGGCCGCGACCGAAAACTTGCTTATCGCTGGTGGTCAGAAGCGGCCACCCGCCTCGGAGTCCCCACCCGTGCGATCAACCGCAGCTTGACCCGAATCGTCCGAGCGGCGGAGCCATGGATCGACCGCATACCCGAAATCGGATTCGACGAAAAGACCACCCAACACCTGGCAACCTTGATCGCCGAACGACGCAAAGAACTCCACCCGACGACACCTTGAATGCCCTGCTCGATAGAGTCCGGCGGCTGACCGTACTGACTGCGCTACCGCCCGGTGGCGTTCATGACGGTCTCCGCGACGTCGAGGGCGGGTTTGGGGTCACCCTGGTCGGTGAAGAGGCCGAAACCGCTCAGGCCGGGGATCAGGTTTGGTACGTCGGTCAATTCGTAGAAATAGAGTGACCGAACACCGTAGGCGCCACGGAACAGCGAGACCGCGGCGAGGATCCGCTGCCAGAATTCGGCCTGCGCCTCGTATCCGGCCGGACCGGTCGGCGTGGGATAGCCGACCTCGGTGATGTCGATCGGCAGCGTGACCGGCAGCCCGATGTATGCCATCCAGCACCGCGCGGACGCCATTCCCTGCAACTCACCGGCCTCGAGGTAGTCGCCGATCGGTGTCGCGGCGCTGGCCGGATTCGGATAGGTGTGCAAGCCGAAGAAGTCCACCGAACGAATGAATTCCGGAGTCGATATGGCTCGTAGCTGATCCCAGAAGCCCGGGAAAATGCCGAAATCGTAGTCCCAATCGAATGCCACCTGCAGCCCGTAACCGTGACCGACCGCCGTCTGTTTCGCCACGATCACGCCGTCGACGACATCGCGCACCACGTCGGGACTGCTGCCGTCGGTATTCGGCGTCCCGGGCAGGTTCGGTTCGTTGGTGATTTCCACCGCCGACAACCAGGCTCCGTTGTCGGCGATGATCCGGCGCACGAATTCGACGAACGCGTCGTGCGGTACGCGATCGCCGCCCTTCGGTTCGTCATTGATATTGAGGCTGATCCGAAATCCCTTGTCCGCCAAGGACCGCAGCGCACCGAGCGTATTCGACAGCATCTCCGGCGTATTCGCCGCCGAAACATAGGAGTGCACGGTGAAATTCGGCAGATCCCCCCGCATCCGGTGCGCCAACGCCGCCGACCGAGGCGTGAGTTCCTCATCGATCACACCGAATGTCATCGGCCCCGCGGACGGCAGTGGCGGCAGCAGCGGCAGCGCCGAGGTGCAGGGAATGAGTGGTTGCGCGATAACGGGCGCCGGAAACACGACTCCTGCGCACACAAGCACCACGACGCCGCTGAACAACCTCCTGCTGATCGACATCGCTACCTCCGCTCGCGGGTAACAAACCGAATCAAATGCTAATCCCCCACAGACCGCCGACCCGGAATTCCCCGGCAGTGTCCCCCATCGAATTCCCGCTGGTAGACACGCAGCGGCACAACAACCGCATTCCTCGGAGCTGGAATATATGGCGACACAACCAAAGTCACCGACCAACCCTCATCGATCGGCAGGCCGAGGCGACCAACCACGGCCGAAGCCGCTCAGTCGAGGCGCCTGCGCACCTCTGCCGCGAAGCCCGGTACGCCGGAGCGATCAAGCACGTCGAGTAGGCCCTGAATGTGTTTCGGAGGGCGTTTATGCTCGGCCACTTGTCGGCGCAGCAGCTTTATCACCTGCCCAGGAGCCAGATCCAACATGTCCAGTAGGAAGGCGTCTGGGTGCGATAACTCGGGGAAGCCCTCACCGATGGGCCTGACCTCGAAGTCTTTGAGATTGAAAGTGAGCAACACGTCGGCACCGCCGTACAACGCCGCAGCGAGCACATGGCGGTCCTTGGGATGATTCTCCATCCTCTCGACGAGGTCCTCATACCCCTCGACCAACGCGTCGGTGAAGAAGCCTTTCAAAGTGCTGATGAGGCGATCGACCTTCGCGGCGGCATCGTCGCCGTCGCACCTTGCACACAGATTCCGCCGCAGTTCAAATAGTATTTCCGCCGACCACAACGGTTGAATCAGATCCGCTTCGGCGAGACGCAGAATGGTGTCGCGCAGATGGGCCGGGTAAAGGACACAGGTGTCGATGAATACTCGTTGCATCAGTCGTGCCGCCTGAGCAACTCCGGTGGATCGTCATCGTAGAGGCCGAGGTCTTCGGAAATCCTGGTCAATTCGGACAATCCAGCGGTCCGCTCGGCACGCCGATATTCCCGGAAGGCCAGCACATCGGTCAGCCGAACACGACGGTGCCGTCCGGGTCGGGTGAACGGAATATCTCCCGCATCAAGAAGTTTCACGAACGTGGGTCTGCTCATACCCAACAGCTCGGCCGCTTCCTGCGTCGTCAGCGTGGTGTGCAGCGGCGCGACGGTGACCGCTTTGCCTTCGGAGAGCGCGAGCGCCACCAGGCGAAGGCCCTCGAACACTTCAGCAGGCAAGGTCACTACCTCACCAGCAGCCGACTGAAGGACGGTCGCCTCGGCCGACGGTGGTGTGGCCTCCAAGAATCTCCGCACCTCGGCAATCTCGTCCAGATGCTCCGGCAGCAGCGTGCGCTCGCTCAGCTTCTCCGTCATCACGCCTCCTAAGACCAGCCATTATGCCGCACTTTCGAATAAATCGAAAGCAACCGTCGCGTATCGAGAACGGCTCGCCGACGGCGGACGGAAAGCCGGTGGCATTCGGTAAGAGGCGTTAACGGAAAGTCGCTCGCCGCATGGTCAGTCGTTCGGCTCCTTCGGGTGTGAACGCGGTGCACCGGTCCCCGGTGATATCGACAGGACCGGACGAGCCGGTGTGGGTGCTGATGTCGACCGCGTCGATGGTCAGGACGGCTGGGTGTGCTGGGGCCTGGGTCCGGTACAGCTGGCGTACCAGCGTTTCCAGCTGGTTCAGCGGGAGGTCCGCGCGGGGGGCCGGGGTGATCGGGACGAGGTCGCGCATCCGGTCTGCCTCGATGTGGGGATCGTCCGATGACTGTCCGAGCCGAAACATATGGCCTGCCCAGTCCAATCGCCGCACCGGCGTGCCTTCGATCGCTTCCACAGCGTCCGGCAATGGCGGGGCCGCACCGTAATACACCTCCGCTCGCGCGACGAGCGCACCGTCGGGCCGGGTGACGCGAATCCGAGTCCGCCAGCTGCCGCGCGCGTACCAGGCTCCCTCGACCGTCCCCCGCAGCCGGACCCCGCCGTCGACCCGCAGCGCGGACAGTGCCACGGTGACCTCCCGCAGCGCGACCAGGGGAAGATCGGCGTTCTCCGGCTGCACCCAATCAGCCAGGGCGCGCATGCCTTCCAGCAGGATGCTCAGGGGGATGGCGGGCGCGCCGTCGACGCGAAAGTCGTTGCAGCACGGCCACGTTGCCGGATCGATGTCCAGCTCGGTCTCCAGCAGAGCGCCGCTGACGAATCGCCGCGGTCGCCCTAGGAACAGGCGGCGGTTGGCGAGGCGGTCCACCGCCGCGAACTCGGGGCTGGGCGGATAGCCGCGTAACACCGTCGGCAGCAGTGCTTTACCGAATTCGCCGATGTAGGTGCGTTCCCCCGAGCCACCGGCCAGGATCTCCCGATGCCAGTGGTGCAGCCCTTCCGGCACCGCCATGGCCGACATGTAGGCAAGGGTCGCTTCGTAATTCGTGATGATGCCCAAGCGCTCCCAGGTAGGCCAGCACATCGTGGTCACCGGGATGCGCCGCGACCGGCCCGCCTGCTCGGCACGGGTGGCCGCCCACAGGCCGATTCGGCTCAATGCCTCATTGGCGGCGGCATATTCGAGTTGCCCGACCATGCCGCCCATCCGGCCGGCGAGCGAACCCGCGATGCTGAAGAACCGCACCGGCGGACGATCGGCGAGCGCGTCCAGGAGATTCAGCAGGCCAACGACTTTCACCGATACGGTTCGGCGGATATCGTCGGTCCTCTTGGCGGGCAATCGGACCGGTGTATCGACCCCGGCATTGTGCACCACTCCGGCCAGCCGGGTTCCCGCGGCGGCGAGCAGGGCGCGTACCTGGTCCGGATCGGTGACATCGCAACGGTGATAGACGATGTCGAGTCCCTCGTCGCGAGCCGCCGCCAGTGCGCACACCAGATCTCGATTCCAGCGGGCGCGAGCCAGGTCGGCGCGAGTCGCGGCGATCGTCCCGGTAGTCCGTGCGGCAATCAGCAGGTTGTCGCGACGGTCGCGAAACTCGCTGTCGGACAGGCTGTTCACCGGATCATCGGGGTCGGGCGCCGGCCCGCGACCGCTGACGATCACCCGGCAACCGTGCGCGCGGCACAGGGTTTTCGCCAGTTCGAAACCGATGCCCCGCCCGCCGCCCGACATGACGACGACATCGCCGGGCCCCAGGGACAGCGCCGGTTCGGGCACCTCGGCCCGCTCGGCGACCAGGCTGTAGCGACGTCCGTCGGCATATCCGATTTCGAAGTGATCCCACCGGTACGGCTCGCGGCAGATCGCGTCCGCGTCGAGCGGGTCATCGGCCAGGTCGACGATGCGAACGTTCACATTGTCGAATTCGCGTGGCAGGCTTTTCGCCAAACCGGCCCACAGCCCGCCCAGCGGCTGGGAGATCGGACCGTCGGCGAACCCATGCCTGCCGCCCATGCGGGTGACGACGAGGTAGAACAAACGGTCGGTGTCGGTTTCGGCGCGCCAGTCGTCAAAACACTGCCGCAGCAACCCGATCGATTGAAGCAGTGGCGGCTCCCACTCGTACCGACGCGAAATATCCAACTGCGCTTCGATATTCAGGTCGATCACGCCATCGATACCGCCCGCGGACCGGTAGAAACCGGCTACGTCGGCGTCGGGGGCCAGCCGATGTGGTTGTGCGCCCGCCCTATGCAACGCGGCAACGATGGCGTCGGCGGAGGCCGCGCTGCCGCCGACGACGGCCACCCGGCGCCCGGCCAGCCGCGGGCTCGGTTCCGGCGGCAATGCGGGCACCTGGATCGGACGCCAGACGAATCGCTGCACGGGCAGCACCGAACGGTCGGCTGGGTAAACGATTTCCGCTTGTCCGGCATGCACTGTCACGTTCATCGCGACCTCGGCTCGACCCGCAGCACAACCCCGTTCTCGGGCCGCAACGTCACATAGGTGGACAGCTCGGCGGAATGCCCTGGGACCGCGGTGATCCGGAACCGGGACACGATCATCGCCAGCGTCAGCTGCATCTGCATCAACGCCATGGCGTGTCCGATGCATTTGCGCTGCCCGCCGCCGAACGGGAAGTACGCGTACTTCGGCCGGTCGGCCGCGACCGTCGGATCGAACCGGTCCGGGTCGAATTGCAAAGGGGTGGACCAGAACTCGGGGTGCCGATGGGTAGCGTAGGAGCACAGGAACAAACTGTCCCCGGCCGGGATGTGCCAGCCGTCCACCTCGTCGTCGGCCAGCGCTTGGCGCGGGTAGACGTAGACCGGCGGATGCAGTCGTAACGTCTCGTCGGTGACCGCCTTCGTATACGCGAGCCGCGATAAATCGGAGAGCACGGGGTCGCGGCCCGCGAACACCTGCTGGGCTTCGGCGAACATCCTTTCCTGCACCTCGGGATGTCGCGCCAGCTCGTACAGCGCCCAGGACAGGCCGGTACCGGTGGTCTCGTGCCCGGCGATGAACACCGTCATCAACTCGTCCCGTACGTTCTCGGTGGTCAACGGCCGCCCGGTGGCCGCATCGGTGGAATTCAGCAGCAGATTCACCAAATCCCGCCGGTCGCCGTGCGTTCCGCTGCGATGCACCTCGATGATCCGGCCGGCCATATCGAACATCGCCGCCTGCGCGCGGGCCACGCGACGGTGATAGGGCAAGGACAGCCACGACGGCAGCAGCTGAACCACGGTGCCCTGGAACACGATCGCCTCGATCACGGTTTGCATGGCCGCCCCGATCCGGGGCCAATCCGGCTCCAGGTCGGTGTCGAACATGATCCGGCCCAACGCACCCAGGCTGATCCGCATCATGTCGGGCACCACATCTTCGATGACCGGGCCACCGGACGCGGCCCAGCCGTCGAGCACCACGGTGGTGGACCGCACCATCTCGTCGGCCATGGCATCGATCGCGGTCTTGTGGAACAGCGGATTGACCAGCCGGCGCCGATTACGCCACGATTCGCCGTCCATGGTCAGCAGACCCCGACCCATGAACAGCTTGAACCATTCGTAGGCGATACCGCGCACGTAATTGCCGTTGTTCTCTTGCAGCACATGCTGAACCGCATTCGGATGGTAGGCGATGTTCACGGTGAACAGGCCCAGCGGCAACCGCACCATATCGCCGTACCGACGGTGCAAGCCGGCGAGGAATTCGGGCGCATTGTCGCCCAGGGCTCGGGCATTGCCGAGGATGTGGCGAAATCCGTTAGGGCCTGGCGGGATTCGGTTGGTGGACGGGGTGGTGACGGTCATTTCAACGGCTTTCACTGCTAGAGAGAATTGAGTTGGTCTGTTGCGTTGCGGGAGTGAGGAATCCGATCGGAGCCCAGTCGACGTCGGTGAACGACACGACGACCCGGCCATCCCGGCGGACCGCCGCGAAACGGTTGTCCCCGGCGGCCGGTACGACCGCGTAGAGCTCGATCGGTTCCGGTGCGAGCAGTGCGTCATTGGTGTGCTCGTAGAGATCCAGGCGCCCGATGCGGCGCGGTGCCACGATCGGGATTGCCCCGTCGGCGTCCGGTTCGGCGAGTGCGCCGGTGCGCAGCAATCCATCGAGCAGCAGCGTCGGCACCCGGAAGCGGGAGAACAACGGGTCATCGGGTGCCACCCGCAGCCGAGCGGTGGCGCGCTTGCCGAGCGGATGCAGCCGGGTATCGGTGGTCGAGACGAACGGCCCCCGCAGCGAAATCGGGGACGCCGCATCGTGATACGCGTCGATAACCGGTATTTCGTCGGCCGGATACCAGTCCGGCCACCGCGGCGCGGGCGGCAGCACCGGTGACAGCAGAGCGGTCACGGTGAAGTGTGGCCGGTCGGTGATCAGCACGGTGCCGTTCGGCGCGACGACATCGCCGGTGACGGTGACCGCCACCCTCGTTCGGACCGGATCCTGTCGAATCACCTCGGCCCGAATGCGTTTCACCTGCGGCCGGTTACCGAGCTTCAGGAAATGGTGCAGCTCCAGATCCTCCAGCGCGTGGACTCGCAGTCCCGGCAGCAGTGCGGCGGCCGCCTCCACCGCCATCTCGGCGGCGAAAGTTGCTGGCAGCGTGGGTGATCGGTGCACCTGATGGTCGGCCAGGTAGGGATCCGTCGTCAGGTCGAAGGTCCGCTCGTGCACCGCCCACGGCCTGCCCTCGGTGGCGCCGGAGGCGATCAGGCGATCGCGGTAGAACGGGCGCGGAGACGGGCCGAGGAAACCGGGTAGCAGGGCGTCGATGGTGCCGTACTCCGCGACACCCAGATGCGCCACCTGCGGCCGAGGATGCTCGATGTGCTCCATAAAGCGGTGCACGCCTTCGGCGTTGGTGAATTTCGAGTACCGACCGCTCTTGTCGTAATAATCCTTGGCCAGCCCGTCCGCCGCCAAACCCACCTCTGCCCAACGGGTCCAGCCGATAGTGGTTTCGCGACCGGGCTCCCGCACCGCGCGAGAAGAGGCGGACGTGGCGAGAAAATCGTTGCCGCAGGTGTAATCCACCTCTCCGACCTGACCGGTGATACCGACCAGTGAGCCGAAATTGCACCACAGCCGCGGCGGGTGCGCGGCCAACGCGACCCGCAGGTTGGTGTACCCGACGAGCTTGATATCCCGGATGGCGCGGAATTCGGCGAAATCCTTGACCGCGATCCGGGACGACCGATTGCGCCCGGCCGCATTGACCAGCAGGTCGATCCGGCCGGACTCACCCAGTATTCGATCGACCGCATGCCGCACCGAGGCCAGGTCGGTCACATCGCATTCCAGATAGGTCACCTCCGCGCCGACCGCGGCGATCCGTTCCAGGGTGGACCGGGCGCGGCGCACATTGGCGATGTTCTGGTATTCGGCGTTGAGCGCACCCGGCCTCCGGGTCGGATCGGCGGCCAGCCGGGTACGAATGAAATCGCGTTTGGCCGTGGCGAATTGCTCGTCGGTCAGACTCAGGTAATCGGCGGGCGCGCCGTCGATATCGGAACTGCCGAGCAGATAGAAACGGCCACCGAACCGTTCGGCCACGGCCACCATCAATTCGGCGGTAATGCCACGCGCACCACCGACCGCGACGATTACCGAGTCCCGGTCCAACTGCGCGCCACCTTCGGTGCCGCCCGATTCGACTGTGTGCCAACCGATGCCGCGGTCGGTGACCGGCGGAACGCCCGGCCACCCGGCGGGCTCCGCCTCGGCGACCAGTCGGCCCGTGTGCCGAATTCCGGCGGCGTAGTATGCGACCGGCAGGCCGCGCGCCCGCATCGATTCCGACTCCGCCTCGGCGACAGCGGATTTCGCCGCACTGTTGGTCACGATGGCGAAAGTGAGACCCTGTTCGCGCTCCAGGTGGGCGACCTTGACGAATCCGGTGAACACCCCGACATAAGGGTTTGGCGTTGTGCCCGTCATCGAGTCCGTCAGCACCGCGATGGTGCTCGACTCGGGCATCGCCAACGCCCGGGCCCGCTGCCGAGTGACCAGGAACAGCAGATCGTGCAGCGCCTGGACGCGCGCGGTCAGCTCCGACGTCACCTCGGTGCCGAGCGCGGTCACCAGTCGCAGATGCCGCAACCCGGCCTCGGGATCGAGCCGATCCAGCAGCGCGGCAATGGTTTCCGGCGTCACATCGGCGATATGCACGGCCCGCGGATGCCGCGCCAGCGCGAGTACGGTCACACTGTCCGGCAGGGTGAGCTCATCCAGGACGGTCGCGTCGTCGGTGAGCAACAGCGTCGGCGCGTCGGGCCAGAACGGGGTGGGCGGCCGCACCACCGTGCCGGGGTCGGCGACGAGCTGCCAGGTGTGCACATCAATGCTCGCAACCGGATTCGCGCTGTCATCGGTGAAACCGGCGCTCTGCTCGAGCCGCTTGACAGTGGGTTCCTCGGCTCGGGCGTCGGCGCCTTCGACCCCGATGATGAGATCGGGAGCGTCAGCGCCGCCTCGGCACACCACGAGGGCTCTGCCGTCGCGGCCGACCGTGCGGAGAGCGCGGAGTATGCCGACCGCACCCTCGGCGGCGAGGAATGTGGCGCGCTGTGCCGATGGTGTTGCGCCGCACTCGATTACGGAAGGTACATCGTTCGTGGCAGGGTTGGTATCGAGATAGCCGAGGATCGGCAAGTCCTCGGCCCGAGCGGTTTCGGGGGTGGTGAGGGCCAGCAGGAACGCGCCCTCCGCCAGCTCCACCTGCTCGGGCAGCATCGTGGCGAGCAGTTCGCGCTGCTCCGGGGTGCTGTTGCCGTTGATCCCGCCCACCAGAGCCATACTCAGTTCACCGGTCCGCAGGTAGCGGCCCGCGATATCGATGGCGCTCACCGCCGAGGTGAACCCGGTGTCGACGGTCATATTCAGGCCGTTGAGCCCGAAGTAGTTCGCCACCCGTGCGGGAATGACATTCGGCATCATGCCGGGAAAGGTGTCCTCCGTCGACGGCGGCACCAATGCCTTGATGTCGGCCGCGATGTCGGCGAGCACCTCATCGAGCCAGGGGCCGCCCTCATCCTCTCCAACGAGATCGGCGTCACCGCGCAGCGCGGTAGCGACATCGTCGAGGTAGCAGCGCAGCGCGTACAGCGTCGCATTGCGGGTGCCGCCGAAATGGCCGAGCACCACACCGGTATCGCCTTGCCTGCGGGTCCAGAAGTCGCCGAGCTCATCGCGGATCGACCGAGCGCAGGCCAACACCATCAGCTGGCAGCGGTCGATGGCGCGCATGGTCGGCGGCGGCATCTTCACCTGGGTGAGCGGCGGCAGCGGGTACCGGTCACCGAAGCCGACCCGCGCCGCCGGATCGGCAAGCCACTCGTCGAGCGACATCGCATCCGGCAGATGCGTCGCGACCGCGACCACCGCGAGCCGTGACTGTTGCGCGCCAACGCCTTTCGCACGAAGCGAGGAAATCGTTGATACAGCAGCGGGTTCGACTACGATCGGCTCGGCCGCAACGGGCTCGGCCGCAACGGGCTCGGCCGCAACGGGCTCGGCCGCAACGGGCTCGGCCGCAACGGGCTCGGCCGCAACGGG
>NZ_JAIRBR010000030.1:0-102723 GCF_020361265.1 Nocardia sp. JCM 34519.1 | reverse complement strand
CCGTCCTGCGCCGCCCTGCCCCCCGCCCCCCCCGGCGGGGGGCGGCGGGGGGGGGGGCGTTCGTGGTGGGGGGGGGGCCCCCCCCCCCCCACGCCCCGCCCGGCGGGGCTTCGCCCCCCGGACCCCCCTTCGTAGGTGGTTGCGTTGGGGTTGTTTTGGGGCGGTTTGTTGGTGGGTGCTTTATTTGGGGGCCTGGTAGGACGTGGTCTTACGGCTGGACAGCTTGGCGGGCTTTTCGTGTAGTGAGCACGTCGAATCGGGTGGGTTCGCAGGACCGCAGAACCCTGGGCACCGCGGTGCAGCGTTGAAAGGCCCGTCGTTTATGCGCTCCTGCTGAAAACGAGGAAGGGGCTTCCCTTTTCGATCTCGGGCTGGCCGCGAACTGCTGCGATGGCGGCGGCACTGACGTGGTCTCGTTCGCGCCTGGACGAGTCACGGCCGGTGGGTCGGGCGAGGCCACTGGCTTATACCCGGCCCGGAATCTGCTGTGCCGGTGGGTATTTGTGTTCGAGCTTGCGTTGTCAACGGAAGTTGTTGGCTACCAAGGTGATCGAGTTTCGGATGGCGTCGGTCAATGAAGTGTCGGTGTTGAGGGCGAGGCGGGCGGCGGCTATGGCGGCGCCGGTGAAGGCGCCGACGATGGTGGTGGCGGTGAATTCGTCGAGTTCGTCGGGGTAGGCGTTGTGGAGGGCGGTGGCCAGTTGTTCCTGGCGGGTGAAGGTGCGTTGGAGCATGGTCGCGTAGACGGATGGCACGGTGAGTACCAGGCGGGCTCGGTGTTGTTCGAATTCGTCACCCGGATCTGTGCGGGTGGCGGTGAGCATGGCGGCGAAGGCACGCAGTAGGGCGTCGGCGGGGCGGTCGGTGGGGTGGCGGGCGGCGATCGCTTCCAGGCCCGCGGTGATGATGTTGGAGCGGTCGCCGAAGAGCAGATCTTCCTTCGTTGCGAAGTAGTTGAAGAAGGTGCCGGGGGAAACCTCTGCGGCCCTTGCGATTTCGGTTGTGGTGGTCTTGTCGTAGCCCTTTTCGGCGAACAGTTGGTAGGCCGCGCGCATCAGGGCTCGGCGGGTGCGTTCCTTCTTCAGTTCGCGGAGTCCGGGGTCGGCTGTGCGGTGGGGTATCGATTCGCTACCGGGCTCGTCCATGGTCGAACTCTACTATGGTGACCACAAAATTATAGTTGCATCAAATTTATAGTCACTTCAAACTGGTGGCATGTGTGGAATCACTGGATGGGTCGACTTCAGCGGCGACCTCACCGACAAACGGACCATCGTCGAGGCGATGACGGCGACCATGGCCGAGCGCGGCCCGGACGCGGGTGGCGTCTGGCTCGATCGGCACGCGGCGCTCGGTCATCGGCGCCTCGCGGTCATCGATATCGAGGGCGGCGCGCAGCCGATGACCGTGCAAACCCCGAACGGCACTGTGGCACTGGTGTATTCGGGTGAGGCCTATAACTTCACCGAGTTGCGCGCGGAACTCGTGGCCCGCGGCCATCGCTTCCGCAGCCGCTCGGATACCGAGGTGGTGCTGCGCGGCTACCTGGAATGGGGTGACGCAGTCGCCGAAAAGCTCACCGGCATGTGGGCTTTCGCGCTCTGGGACGCTCGTGACGAGCGGCTGGTGCTGATCCGGGACCGGCTCGGCATCAAACCGCTCTACCTGTGGCCGACCGCCGACGGGGTGCTGTTCGGTTCGGAACCCAAAGCGATATTTGCCAATCCGCTCGCCCGCCCGGTGCTCGGGCTGGACGGTCTGCGGGAACTGTTCACCATGATCATCAACCCGCGCGACGCGGTGTGGGACGGTATGCGCCAGGTGGATCCGGGCACGGTCGTCACCGTGACCAGGGACGGTATCCGGACGCGTCGTTACTGGTCGCTGCCGGTCACCGAGCACACCGACGATCTGCCGACCACCGTCGCGACCATCCGCGGCATGCTCGAGGAGAGCGTAGCGGGCCAACTGGTGGCCGACGTGCCGCTGTGCACGCTGCTTTCGGGCGGACTGGACTCGTCGGCGCTCACCGCCCTCGCCGCGGCCCGCCTCGCCGAATCCGGTGAGAAGGTCCGGTGTTTCACCGTCGATTTCGCGGATCAGTCGGAGAATTTCGTCGCCGACGAATGGCATGCGACACCCGATTCACCATTCGCGGTGGAGGTCGCCCGGCATGTCGATGCCGAACACACACGGGTCGTGATCAATTCGGCCGCGCTCGCCGCACCCGAGGTCCGGGCGGCCGTGGTGGCGGCCAGAGATCTGCCGCTCGGCTTCGGTGATGTCGACGCCTCGCTGCTGCTGTTGGCGCGGGCGGTGCGCGACCACTCCACCGTCGCGCTGTCCGGCGAAGCGTCCGACGAGATCTTCGCGGGTTACCGCTGGTTCCACGACCCGGCGGTCCGGGACGCCGACGGATTTCCGTGGCTGGCGGTCATGCCCGCAGGCACCGGGATACGCACCGAAGTGCTGCGGCCGGAGGTTGTCCGGACGCTGGATCTGGAAACCTATGCGCGGGATGCGTATCGGGACGCGATCGCCGAGGTGGCGGCGCTACCTGGGGAGGGCGAGTTCGACCGCAGGATCCGCGAGATCTCGCATCTGCACCTGACCCGTTTCCTGCGGTCCATGCTGGATCGCAAGGATCGCATGAGCATGGCGACCGGCCTGGAGGTCCGGGTCCCGTATTGCGATCACCGGCTCGTCGAATACGTGTACAACGTGCCGTGGTCGATGCGGACCCATGACGGCAGGGAGAAGAGCCTGCTGCGCGCGGCGACCGCGGACATATTGCCGGAATCGGTGGTGCGGCGGGTCAAGGGCCACTATCCGATGGCTAAGGACAGCGCCTACTTCGAAGCGATACAGCGGCAGGCCGGCGCGGTGCTGCGCGAGCGGCCCGACCATCCGGTCCTGGAGTTGATGGACCGGGCCGTCGTCGCCGAACTCGTCGCCAAAGCGCCGGACGGTTTATCCCTCGGGCACCGGTTCGGCTTGGAACAGTTCCTCGATTTTGTTGTCTGGATCGACCACTATCATCCTGAATTGCCTTGACGCACAAACAAAAACGGGACGGCACCGAGCCGTCCCGTTTTCTTATTCGAATCAGCTTGCCGTCGAACGGAATCCGCGCAGCCGCAGGCTGTTGCTGACGACGAACACCGAGGAGAACGCCATCGCGGCCCCGGCGAGCATCGGGTTCAACAGTCCCGCCATCGCGAGCGGAATCGCCGCGACGTTGTAGGCGAAGGCCCAGAACAGGTTGCCCTTGATGGTGCCGAGGGTGCGGCGGGAGAGCCGGATGGCGTCGACGGCGGCACGCAGATCGCCGCGCACCAGGGTCAGGTCGGCGGCCTCGATGGCGACATCGGTGCCGGTGCCCATGGCCAGACCCAGATCGGCCCTGGCCAGCGCCGCCGCATCGTTGACGCCGTCGCCGACCATGGCGACCACCTTGCCGTCGGCCTGTAGCCGTTCGATCACCGCAACCTTGTCCTGCGGCAGGACCTCCGCGATGACCTGTTCGATGCCGACCTGATCGGCGATGGTGCGGGCGGCGGCCGCATTGTCACCGGTCAGCATGACGGGTGTCAGTCCGAGCGCACGCAGCCGCGTAATCGCCTCGGCCGAGGTCGGTTTCACCGCGTCGGCGACGATGAGCACGCCGCGCGCGCTGCCGTCCCAGCCCACCGCGACAGCTGTCCTGCCCTCGGATTCCGCTGTGCGCATGGCCTTTTCGAGGTCCGCCGACAGGTGCTGCGACCAGTCGGCGAGCAGTCGGGCCCGGCCGACGATCACCGCGTGACCATCCACCACGCCCTGTACGCCGAGTCCCTCGATATTGGCGAATCCCTCGACCGCGGGCAGCTCGCCGAACTTCTCCTTCGCGGCCTTAGCGATCGCCTGCGCGATCGGGTGCTCCGACGAATCCTCCAGCGCGCCAGCCAGTTCCAGGACACGGTCCGCATCCGTGCCGTCGGTGGCGACGGTTTCGATCAGTGTCATCCGGCCGGTGGTGACGGTGCCGGTCTTGTCCAGCACCACGGTGTCCACCCGACGGGTCGACTCCAAAACCTCCGGACCCTTGATCAGGATGCCGAGCTGCGCGCCGCGTCCGGTGCCGACCAGCAGCGCCGTCGGCGTGGCGAGGCCGAGCGCGCACGGGCAGGCGATGATGAGCACCGCCACCGCGGCGGTGAAGGCCGCGGCGACGGAACCGCCGGTGCCGAGCCAGAATCCGAGCGTCGCCACCGCCAGCGCGAGCACAACGGGAACGAAGATGCCGGAGATCCGGTCGGCCAGCCGCTGCGCCTGCGCCTTGCCGGTCTGTGCGTCCTCGACCAGCTTTGCCATCTGCGCGAGTTGGGTATCCGCACCGATTCGGTTGGCCCGCAGCATGATTCGTCCGCCGACGTTTACCGTCGCGCCGACGACCGTGTCACCGGGGCTGACCTCCACCGGCGCCGATTCACCGGTCAGCATCGAGGCGTCGACCGCCGATGAGCCGTCGACCACAACGCCGTCGGTGGCGATCTTCTCGCCGGGCCGCACCACGAAGCTATCGCCGACGGTCAACTGCTCCACCGGAATTCGCTGCTCAACGCCACCGCGCAGCACCGAGACCTCCTTGGCCCCGAGCTCCAGTAGCGCGCGCAGCGCCGCACCGGCCCGGCGCTTGGATCGCGCCTCGAAGTAGCGTCCGGCCAGGATGAAGGTGGTGACGCCAGCCGCGGCCTCCAGGTAGATGCTGCCGCTGCCGTCGGTGTGCGAGACGGTGAATTCGAATGGGTGCCGCATGCCCGGCATCCCCGCGGTGCCCCAGAACAGGGCGTATACCGACCAGCCAAGCGCCGCAAGGGTTCCCATCGACACCAGGGTGTCCATGGTCGCGGTGTAGTGCCGCAGGTTGGTCCAGGCGGCCTGGTGGAAGGGGAGCGCGCCCCACACCACCACCGGTGCGGCCAGCGTCAGCGAAAGCCATTGCCAGTTGGTGAATTGCAGCGCCGGGATCATGGCCATGGCGATCACCGGCACGGTCAGAACGAGGGAGACCAGCAGCCGGGTGCGCAGCGCCGCGGTCGGATCGGCCTCGGCCGCCGCCGTTTCCGGCTCCGCCTTCCCGGCGGGTAGCGCCGCGGTGTAACCGGCCTGCTCGACGGTGGCGATGAGCCGCGCGGGCGAGACGTCGCCGGTGAATTCGACGCGCGCCTTCTCGGTGGCGTAGTTGACCGTCGCGGTCACGCCGTCGAGCCGGTTCAGTTTCTTCTCGATGCGGTTGGCGCAGGACGCGCAGGTCATACCGCCGATCACCAGCTCGACCTGGCCGGTGGCCGTTGATTCTGTCGTGAGGGTCATCGGGGCTCCTCTCATCGCCGATATCCGTACCATACCCCCCTAGGGTAATTAGATGTCAAGGCTGAGTGTGCCGAGTGCCCGGCCGAATGGCCGGGCACAGCGGATATCAGGGCCGATAGGTGACGAGCCGAACGGCGGGCGCCGAAACCACCTGGGCGTCGCCGTCGGGGTCGAGTCGGATGTGCAGGAAACCGCCCTCGATCCGGATCAGCACATCGTCCACCTCGTCGGTCGGCCTGCCATCCCGTCCGGTGATCAGGTATCCGCTCACCAGCTGGACCCGGTGTGCCTGGCGCCAATTCGATTGCATGACGGTCTCTTTCGGTTCGGCCGCCGGTGCGGGCGGGAAGTCCAGCTCGGGCCGGGCGACGTGGTTGAAGTAGTTGGAGAGGGTATTGAGCGCGACATGTCCGATGGTTTCGGCTATTTCGGCATCCGTTACGTCCCGCGCCCGGGCCGCTGCCAGTGCGTCGTCGGTGATATCGCCGCGGGTGCGCATGACCGCGGCGGCGAGCTGAAGTACCGCGTCGGTGTGCGGATCGTCGGCGTGTGCGTCGCGCGTGGCCCGGATCTCGTCATCGGTCAGCCCCAACTTTCCGGCGCGCATGGTGTGCGCGGCGACGCAGTAGTCACAGCCGTTCTCGGCGGCGACCAGTAGCGCGAGGCGTTCGCGGGTGCGGGCGCGCAGGTTGCCGCGGGTGAGCGCGTCGCGGAAATTCAGGTAGCCGCGCAGGGTGGCCGGGCTGTTCGCCATGGTGGCGTAGAGGTTCGGTACGCGACCGAGCTGGCGCCGCACCTCGGTGAGCAGTTCGCCCTGTTCGGCATCGGCGGTTTCGGCGGTCAGCAGGGGTAGCCGGGACATCTGCACTCCAAGTTGTTCGAAATCTGGTGGTACCGAACGGTTCCGAACAAGACGGTACTGATCGGTACCGTCTTCGTCAAGAGGAACGGTACCGATCGGTTCCGTTCTGCTACGGTGGGTGCATGGCAACACGGGCGAGGCAGCGGCTGCTCGATACCGCTGAAGAGCTGTTCTATGTGGAGGGTGTCCGCGCGGTCGGGCTGGAGCGATTGCTCCAGGAGTCCGGTGTCGGCCGCGCGTCGTTCTATCGGCACTTCGCGAGCAAGGACGACCTGGTGGTCGCGGTGCTGACGGAGCGAGACCAGCGCTGGCTGGCCTGGCTGCGAGAAGCGGTGGCGGACAAGACATCCGATCCGGTGGACCGGCCACTCGCCGTCTTCGACGCGCTGGCGGAGCGGTTCGCCCGCGACGACTTCCGCGGATGCGCCTTCATCAACACCATGATCGAGGTGGCCGATCGCGACTGTGCCGCACATCAGGTGGCGGACCGGCACAAACAGCATGTGGCCGAGTACTTGGCCGAGCTGTTGACGGCGGCGGGGCAACCCGACGCGTCAACGCTGGCAAAAGAATTCGCGCTGCTCGTGGACGGTGCGATCGTCACCGCGTTGCGCGAGGGTACGCCGGAGGCGGCCGCCAGGGCGCGCGCCATCGCGGAGCGTCTGCTCGCGTAGTCGCGATCGGCCCATCGCTTCTCGTACTTCCGAACGATTCCGCTCGACTACTACTGCCCGTAGTATCCGATTTGTGTGGATCGGTGATCGGCGATGAATTTCGGACTCGGTGGGCTGCTGACGGTGCTCGCGCCTGTCAGGCCTGGTACGGCCCGCAGGACGTCAGCTCGGGTCGGAGCCGCGAATGGCGGCGAACCAGAGCGCGGACGCCGCGGCGACGCAGGTGGCGCCGAGGAAGCCCGCGAGACCGCCCCCGGCGATGTAGACCCATAGCAATCCGGCGAAGGGTGCGGCGACCGCCGACTGTGCGTCGAACAGGAGCCGTCGTGAAATCCGCAGCGTGCCAGGGGCATTCGGGTCAGGACGGGACGGATTGTCGATGAGCCTGCCGGGCGGCTCACTGGAGCGCACCCGTCCCGACGGGTACACGCGCAACTCGCCGACACGCGGAATGCGACCGTCGAGCGTCGCGGTGGTTTCCGTCATCGGCAGCAGTGCGGGCTCGAAGTACACCGGCAGCCAGAGGTTTCGGCCGCCGACGGTGAGTTCCAGCCAGGACCGGCTGTCCAACCGGTGCTGTTGGCGCACCCGTTTCGCCGCGCCGGTCGCGCCGGTCAGGCCGTTCGGCAGGTATCCCAACGCCGTTGCGACCCGAAAGACGCTGTATCCCAACACAAGCACCGCGACGGTGACCAGTCCGGCAACCTGATCCGAATCGCCGAACGGCGCCCAAGCGGCACACACCGCGAGGACGCCGATCGTCACAATCGTTGGATAGGCCAGCGGGTGGCCCGATCCGGAACTCACTTCAGGAAGCCGACTTTGGTGTAGTCGGGCGACGCCATGCCGAACGCGCCCCAGTTGGCGAGGTCGGCGCGCACCGCATGGGTGCCTGAGGCCTGGGACAACGGCAGCGAATGGCCCTCCGCCCAAATCATCTGGTCGCAGCGATTGGCGAGTTCGAGCGCCTTGTTCTCGTCGAGCTCACTCATCGTCTGGTCGATCAGCGCGTTCAGCTCGGGTGAGCCGACGCGGGCCTTGTTGCTCTGCCAGTTGGCCGGGTCGTACCAGTAGATTTGCGGGAGGGAGATCAACGGCAGCACGCTACCACCCCAACCATGTTGCGCCAGTTCGAAATTGCCCGGATCGATAACGTCGGTGAAAAGGCCCGTGCCCGGCACGGTTTGGATCTCCACCTTGACGCCGACCTTGGCCAGGTTGTCCTGGATGATCTTGGCCGTATCCACCCACTGCTGCTGCTGATACATGACGTCGCGGAGCACCAGCTTGCGGCCATCCTTCTCGCGCACGTCACCGTTGAGCTTCCAGCCGAGCGCGTCGAGATCGGCCGCCGCCTGCTGCGGATTGTAGGCCATCGGCGCCGAATTGTCCTGGTAGCCCTTCTGTCCCGCCATGAAGATGTGGTTGTTGAGCGTCTTGGGGTTGGCCACGATGCCGTTCTGGCCCGAGTTCACGATGGTCTGCCTGTCGATGGCCTTGCCGATCGCCAACCGCAGCTTCGGATCCTCCAGAATCGATCCGGGGGCGCCGTTCAAGGTGACCACGTTGAAAGACGGCTCCGGCGCTCGGCGCAGCACGACGCCGGGTGCGTTGCGTGCGCCCGTCACATTCGCCAGCCCGGACATGTACGCCTCGTCGAGCTCGTTGTTCTGGATCGCGGTCAACCACGCACCCGCATCGAGCACGCTGAAGGTGATGGTGTCCAGCTTCGGGGTCTCACCCCACCATTTCGGGTTGCGGCTCAACGTGATTCGCCGCTGCGTCCGGTCGATATTGGTGATGACGAACGGACCGGAGCTCAGCGGCAGGCTGTTGCGCGCGAAATCATTGAAGGTCTGCGGACTTTCGGTCACCTGCTTCGGGTAGAGCGGGCCGAACTGACCCTTCCATTCCGAATACGGTTTCGCGAAGGTGATGATCGCCTGCCGATCGTCGACGCCGCGTTCGACCTTCGCGACACGCTCGAAGCCGGCGGTCGTGGTGATCAGGAAATCCTTGTTCGCACCGGACATGGCCGCGGCCTGTGATCGCAGATCCTCCCAGGTGATGGGCGAACCGTCGGACCAGACGGCCTTCGGGTTGATCGTGTACGTGACCTGCTGCGGGTTGGTATTCGTCAGTTGGATGTCGGTGAAGTAGTTGTGGTCGACGGTCAGGTTGCCCGACGCGTCGCTGATGAACGGCGCCGGCATCAGCGGCCCGATCACCGCCCCGACATCCGCGTCGCCGCCGTCGACATGCAGGTTATTGAACGTAGCCGGGAATGAAGTGATCGCGAGCCGCAGATTGCCACCGTCTTTCAGCTCGCTGCGGTCGTGCGGATTGATGTCGTTGGTGGTGCCGATATCCACGTTGGCCGGCTGCGACGTATCGCCCGCACCGCCGCACCCCGACAGCAACAATCCGAGCGCGACCACCGGGATCGCCATCCGTACCACCGTTGAACGCGTCCGCATGGATCGCTCCTTCCGTCGACCGGTCATTTCACGAAGCCGATTCTGGGACATCAACCTCTCCTAACGCGCGACGACCGGAACCGGCACCGCATCGATCAGCTGACGGGTGTATTCGTGCGTCGGCGCGCCGAGAATCTGTTCGGCGGGCCCGGATTCGACGATCCGGCCGCGGAACATCACCGCGATATCGTGCGCCAGGTTGCGCACCACCGAAAGATCGTGCGAGACGAACAGATACGACAGACCACGCTCGATCTGCAAGCGGCGCAACAGATTCAGCACTCCGGCTTGAATCGAGACGTCGAGCGAGGACACCGGCTCGTCCAGCACCAACAGTTCCGGATCGAGGGCGAGTGCGCGCGCGATATTGATGCGCTGCTTCTGGCCGCCGGAGAAGTCGGCCGGGTAGCGGTCCGCGTGTTCGCGGCGCAGGCCGACCTGTTCCAGCAATTCCGGTACCCGGCGGTCGATTTCGGCGCGGGGGCGGCCGTCGATACGCAGCGGTTGGGCCAGCGCGTCGAAGATCGGCAGGCGCGGATCCAGCGAGGCCGCCGGATCCTGGAAGACGATCTGCATCTTGCGCCGGATCTCCCGCTTGCGGGCCTTGGTGAGCGCGGCGACATCGCTGCCGAGCACCTCGATGCGGCCCGCCTCCGGTGCCACCAGATCCATGATCTGGGTGAGCGTCGTCGATTTCCCGGAGCCCGACTCCCCGACCAGGGCCAGCGTGCGGCCCGCGCGCACCTCGAAACTGATGCCGTCCACCGCGCGCACCTCGCCGCGCCGCCTGCGGAACACCACGCCGGAGGTGATCGGATAGGTCTTGTGCAACTCCGAAACCCGCAGCACCACTGTGGCGTCCACGTCCCGCTCGGTCTGCGGCTCCGTGACCTCCGCACGGTATGCGGTGAACAGGCCCGCCGTATCCACCTCGGCGGTGCGGATGCAGGCCGCGCGGTGCCCCGGGCTCGTATCCTCCAGTGGCGGTTCCGCGGCCCGGCAATCGTCGATCGCGACCGGGCAGCGCGGTGCGAACGAGCAGCCGGACGGCAGATCGTGCATCGCGGGCGGTGCGCCGACGATCGGTGTGAGCGGCGCGCGGGCGGGGCCGTCCATGCGTGGGATGGAACCGAGCAGGCCCACCGTGTACGGCATCCGTGGTGCGTTGAAAAGCTCTGCGGCCACGGCTGTTTCGACGATCTTTCCGGCATACATCACCGCGACCCGATCGGCCAGCGTCGCCGCGATCCCCATATCGTGGGTGATCATGATGACGCCGGCGCCGGTGATATCGCGCGCCTTGCGCAGCAGGTCGAGGATCTGCTTCTGCACCGTCACATCCAGCGCGGTGGTCGGCTCATCGCAGATGATCAGCTCCGGATCGTTGGCGATGGCCATCGCGATCACCACCCGCTGGCGCATGCCACCGGAGAATTCGTGCGGAAAGGCCTTGGCGCGCAGGGCCGCATCCTCGATGCCGACCAGCTGCAGCAGCTCGATCGCGCGCTGCCCCGCCTGCTTCGCCGTCAAATTCCCGTGTGCCAGAAGCGCTTCGGCGATCTGATCGCCGATTCGGTAGACCGGGGTGAGCGCCGACAGCGGATCCTGGAACACCATGCTGATCGCCGAGCCGCGCAGTTTCGACAGTTGCTGATCACCGAGGGTGAGCAGTTCGCGTCCGCGCAACCGGATCGAACCGCGCACCCGTGCCTGCTCGGGCAGCAGGCCGATCACCGAAAGCGCGGAAACCGACTTGCCGGAACCGGATTCGCCGACGATGGCCAGCACTTCACCGTCGTAAACGGTGTAGTTCACCCCGCGTACGGCGTCGACGCGGCCCTCTTCGCTCGGAAACGAGACGTACAGGTCGGACACCTCGAGCAGCGGTGCGGTCGTATTCCGCATGATCACACCTTCGCCTTCCGTCGCGATCTGGCCCGTTTGGCGCTGGGATCGAATGCGTCGCGCAGTCCGTCGCCGATCAGGTTCGCGCACAGCACGATGGTGATCAGCACGCCGCCGGAGAACATGAACAGCCACGGGTAGGTGAACGCCGATGGTCCGCCTTCCGAAATCAGCGAGCCCAGCGACACATCCGGCGGCTGGACACCGAATCCCAGATAGCTCAAACCGGTTTCGGCCAGGATCGCCGAACCGACGTTCAGCGTGGTGTCGATGATCAGGATCGAGGCGATGTTCGGCAGGATGTGGGTGAGAATCACGGTGCGCGTCGGAGCGCCCATATACCTTGCCGCCCTGACGAATTCGCGGTCGCGCAGGCTCAGGGTGAGGCCGCGCACAATGCGTGCGCTGATCATCCAGCCGAATAGACTGAGCAGCACGATCAGCAGGATGATCGAACCGCTGCCCTTCGTCTTCGGCGCGAACAGCGCGATGATGATGAAGCTCGGCACCACGAGCAACAGGTCGACCAGCCACATGATGGCGCGATCGGTCCAGCCGCCGAGCAAACCGGCGACGGTGCCCGCGAGGGCCGCGATCGAGGTCGAGACGACCGCCACGCACAAGCCGATGATCAGCGATTTCTGCATGCCGCGCACGGTGCGCGCGAGCACGTCCTCACCGGGCGCCGTGGTACCGAACGGGTGCCGTGCACTCGGCGGTTTGAGGAATGCGCTGCGATCGAGATCGTGATAGCCGTACGGCAGGAAATGCGGCAGCACGAAACTCGCGACGAACAGCGCGATGAGCACGACCGCCGCGATAACCGCCGGTCTGTTGCGTAAAAACCTGCGCACCACCAGCTTTCGGCGGCCGGCTGCCATCGGCTCCGGCGCGCCCTGCGTGATCACTTCGACTTCGGTCATGACACCCGCACCCGTGGATCGAGAATCGCGTACACCACATCGGACAGCAGACCCGAGACCAGCACCACCAAACCGGCGAAGGCCGTCACGGTCACCACCGGATACAGATCCTGCCCGTTGATCGAATCGATCAACCATTCGCCGACGCCGTGCCAGCCGAAGATCTTCTCGGTGAAGGCGGCGCCGGTGATCAAACCGCCGAGGCCGTAGGCGAACAGGGTGGCCATCGGGATGAGCGCGGTGCGCAGCCCGTGCTTGTACAGTGCGCGCCGCCTGGTCAGGCCCTTCGCGCGGGCGGTGCGGATGAAATCGCTCTGCAGCACGTCGAGCATCGCGTTGCGCTGGTAGCGGCTGTACCCGGCCATGCCGGCGAGGGCGAGGCCGAGCGTCGGCACGATGATGTGTTTGAAGCGATCGACGAACTGATTCCACAGGCCGTGCACGGCATTCGCCGACGTCTCACCGGTATACATCAGCAACTGCTGCCCGCTGATCGTATTGATTTGCAGCGCACCGTATTTCAACAGCGTCGCGAGCAGGAACACCGGCGTGCTCAGCAGCACCAGCGAAATAATGGTGGTGAAGTAATCGCTGAATTTGTATTGCCGGATCGCGCCCGCCGCGCCGATCAGCACGCCGAGTACCGTGCCGACCACCGAACCGATGATCAGCAACCGCAGACTGACCCCGATCCGACGGCCCAGTTCGGTGCTCACCGGCTGATCCGCGAGCGTTTTCCCGAAATCGCCGTGTACGACGCCCTTCAACCATTCTCCGTAGCGCTGCGGGATCGGATCGTTGAGGTGCAGCTCCGCCGCCTTCGCGTCGATCACCGACTGCGGTGGCCGCGGATTGCGCTGCTCGAGGCTGTCCAGCGGCTTGAAAGTGAGCGAGGCCAGGCTGAACGTCATGAACGATGCCAGCAGGAGTAGTACGACATAGTTGAGCGCACGTCGCAGCAGAAAGCCGGTCATCGGTCCCCTGGTTCTCGGTCGGGTATCTGGTCGATCATAAAGACGCGCCCGGCTCGACGTGCGCTACGCGCGCATTCGACTTAGACCTCTATTCTGGCGGCACAGCCGCACGTGGCAATGTCAACACGGGGGGAGAAGCATGAACTATCCACAATTTCCGTCGCGGTACGAGCCGTACCCGGGATATCCGGCGCACACCGCGCCGCCCAGCGGCACGACCGCGATCATCGCCGGGGTGCTCGCCGCCATCGGCGCGGTCGGGCAATTGCTCAGCGGCGCGGTAAACGTCGCCTTCGGCCTCTCGGACGCGATCGACAGGTTGCGCGACTACGACTCGACCGGGCTAATGGCGCAGAGCTGGTACAAGCCGTTCGTGGTTAGCACCGGGCTGACCGCCATCGTGGCCGGGGCATTGCTCGGCGGCGGCGCGATCGCACTGCTCAAGCGGCGACGATTCGGGGTGATCACGATCGTCATCGGCTGCGCGATCGTCGTCGTGCTCGGCGTCATCTCGTTGATCATGACACTGAACTACTCCGCGGATAGCGAGCCGCCGGTACAACTCGGCGGTGTGGCCGGGGCGATCGGGCTGCTGTTCCCGGTGTCAACAGCGGTGCTCGCGTTGGTGCCGAACACCCGGCGCTGGTTGGAATTCAAGGCGACCCAGCCCTATCCCGTCCCTGCGGGCTACCCATACGGAAATCCGCAAATGTACAGCACGCCAACCGGTTTCGGTTCCCCGCCGCCTTATCCGGCCGCACCGGGAGCGCCGAGCATGCCGGGATCCCCGCTCGCCGCAGGAACCCCGGCTGTGCCGGGAACCTCGGTCGGGCCGGAAACTTCTGCTGCGCCAGGACTGTCAGTTGGTCCGGGAACTTCGGCTAAGCCGGGAGCGTCGGTCGGGCCGGAAACTCCTGCTGCGCCAGGACCGTCAGCCGTGCCGGGAATCCCGGTCGCTTCGCAGTGGTCTTCTCCGCCCGCGCAATCCGATCAGCCGCTCGGCGCGTTCGACTATCCGCCGATGCCCGAGTCCGGCGCGTCCGAACCGTCGGCCGATGATCAGTGGCGGCGTCCGTCGTCCTGAGGTTCGGCCCGCGCCCACCGGGTATGGGCCGTCCGGCAGGATGGAATAGGTGACACCCCTGCACCTGCCCAAGCCGAAATTGGTGGCCACCGATGTCGACGGCACCCTGATCGACCACAACGAGCGGGTCACCGCGCGCACCAGGGCCGCGGTGGCCGCGCTGCTCGCCGACGGCGTGCCGTTCGTGCTGGCCACCGGCCGCCCGCCGCGCTGGATCGAACCGGTGGTGCAGGGGCTCGGTCACGCGCCGCTGTGTGTCTGCGGCAACGGCGCGGTCATCTACGACAGCGCCACCGACCGCGTGCTCGACAGCAGGACACTCGACGTGGAAACCCTCGCCTGGATCGCCGAGCTGGCCGAACGGGCGCTCCCCGGCTGCGGTCTGGCGGCCGAGCGGGTCGGGGCACGGGCGCACGACGCGGCGACACCACAGTTCGTCAGCTCACCCGAATACGAACACGCCTGGCTCAACCCGGACGACACCGCGGTCTCCCGCGCCGAGGTGGTCGACGCACCCGCCATCAAAATGCTCATCCGGCTACCCGGCGCGGCCAGCGGTGCGATGCGCGCGGCGCTGACACCGCTGATCGGCGACCGCGCCGATATCACCTACTCCACCGATCACGGTTTGATCGAACTGTCCGCGCCCGGTGTCACCAAGGCATCCGGCCTGGCCACCGTAGCGCAGCGATTCGGGGTGGCCGACGCGGCGATCGTCGCCTTCGGCGATATGCCCAACGACGTCCCCATGCTGACCATGGCCGGCCGCGGCGTCGCCATGGCCAACGCCCACCCGGAGGCACTCGCCGCCGCCGACGAGGTGACCGCGGCGAACTCCGCCGACGGCGTCGCCGTCGTGCTCGAACGCTGGTGGGGCTGAACCGAAGGCGACCATTTGGCGGGGAGCTATCCGGCCGTCGAAGCTACTATTTGCGCACCACGTAGCGCAGATGCAGGACGCCGGGATCCTCCAGCGTGCGTACCAGCTCGAGTTCTATGTGCTCGGCCGGGAGCCCATCGAACAGTCGTCGGCCGCGGCCGAGCAGCACCGGCCGGAGCTGGATGTCGATCATGTCGAGTACGCCCGCCTTCAGAGCCTGCTGGCCTGTGTAGGCGCCGTGCATCATCACGTTCCGCCCGCCCGCGGCCTGTTTGGCCTGTTCGACACAGGCGGCGATGCCCTCGGTGACGTAATGCACTCGGTCGTAAGGGTTCTCGGTCGGCGGCCGGTGTGTCGGCACGAAGATCGGCACCCCGTCGTGGTGGTCCCCGCCCCAGTAACCGGCGAAGTCTCCGGTCCGTTTCCCGGTGATCACGGCCCCGGTCGCCATGGCCTCGTCGAATACGAGTCGGCTGTTGGGGTACGTGGGGCGGAAGGTGTGGGGCACGCCCGCGTCGGACGCGCCTCCGCCGCTGAGCCAGTCCATCAGCCGCATCCCGTTGGTGCCGGCGGGGTTCTCGGCGTTGTCGTCCGGACCGGTGATGAACCCGTCGAGTGACATGGCCATGGTCAGGAATACTTCAGACATTCCATTTTCATCCTTCACATCCAGTTGGCGATATGCGTTAGGACGAAGCGGGCGTCGGAAACTCATCGTGGGCGTGCCAGTCCAATGCGAGGCATTCTCATCGGCATCACCGCGCGTTCGGGGCATCAGCTAACAATGTGCTCTGCACGCGAACTGGCCTATGGGGAATCGGAGCTGGCTGTCCGCGGGAATTCTTACTGGCCGCTGTCAGGCGCTGTCGTCCGCGGACCGCGCACAGCTGGCGAGAATGCGGGGTCCGTCTGCTGGGCGCTGTCGACGACGTCGTCTTCAGTCTGCGCGCGGGCGGAGCGGGGGCTTAGGTATGCCTATCGGTTGGTGGTGTGCCCCGAGGGGATGGCGACGCCGGGAGTTGGAGGTGGGGTCGGTGTCGATGCGGTGCTCGGTGCGACCGTGCCCGGCTGTGATGATGAACGATCCTGCGGCGCATCGCGTTCCGGCGTCGCTTTGGCCGGTGCGCTCTGGTCCGCGATCGCGCCCGGTGTGGGCACCTCGTCGCGTTGAAATGAATCCTGCTGCGGCACAGCACCTTCGGTGGTGAGTGATGAGTCGGCCGGCTTCTGCTCATCGGGCGCGGTGACCGTCGCGGACGGAAGGCTACCGCTCCGCGTGGCCGCGTGGTCGGATACGGAATCCGAGCTGGCCGATGGTCGGGCCGGAACATCGTGCGGAGCAACGCTTCCGGATGTCGATAGACCGGTAGGGGCATTCGCGCCGAGCGTGGCCGGACCGAGGCGGACCGAGACAGGTTCTATCGCCGAGTCCGCGGTATCGGATTGCGCCGGAGCATCGGCCGACGGCTCTGGTGCGGTTGCCTCGTCGGATTGGGGCGAATCGGGTTGTGCGGCAGGCGGTTCAGGCGCGGCGGCCGGTCCGGGCTGCGTGGGCGGGGTTTGTGCTCCGGGATGCCCGGTCGGTGCGACACCGACGTTCCCGGCCCCCGGTGCGGCGCTGCCCGGCGAGGCCGAACCACGCTGCCCCGGTGCGGATTCCCCCGGGCGGATCGAATTCGGTTGTGCGGCAGTCGAACCAGGAGAGATCGGTGCATTCGGGCGCGGTGCGGTCACCGGTCCGGGAACGACGGGCGGGACCGAACCGGATCGAGGGGCAGATCCGGCATTCGGGCTCGTCGCGAGTGGGGGCAAAGCGGCTGATCCGGGAGCCGCGGACGGGGTCGGTGCGGATTGGGCGGGTCCGGCGTTCGGCTTCGCGCGGGGTGGGGGCGCAGCGGCCGTGGTGGGCGAGATAGCACCGGATCGGGGGTCCACTACGGCATTTGGGCTAGTGCCGACCGAGGGCGCGGTGGTGGATTTGGGGGCGGCGTTGAGTCCGGCCTGTGGGGCGGTAGCCGATTGTGTGGCCGGTCCGGTATTCGGTGCGCCGACCGGGGGCGTGGCGGCAGGTAATTGGGGCGATGAGTTGGATCCGGTGTTGGGCGCGGCGGCCGCTTGTGGGGCGGGTCCGGTGTTCGGCGTGCCGACTGCGGGTGCGGCGACAGGTGGTTGAGCCGTTGTGTCATATCCGGCGTTGGGTGCGGCGGCGGGGTCGGTGTTCGGTGTGCCGACTGCGGGGGCAGGTGGTTGAGCCGTTACGTCGGATCCAGTGTCGGGCGTGGCGGCTGGTTGTGCGGCTGGCCCGGTATTCGGTGTGTCGACTGCGGGTGCGGTGGCAGGTGGTTGGGGTGCGTCGGATCCGGTGTCGGGCGTGGCGGCCGCTTGTGGGGCGGGTCCGGTGTTCGGCGTGCCGACGGCGGGTGCGGTGGCAGATAGTTGGGGCGTTGAGCCGGGCCCGGCGTCGGGCGCAGCGGGTTGTGGGGCGGAATCGGGTTGGGGTGGAACTGCTTGTGGGGCAGCGGGTTCCGGGGTGGGGGTGGTGCGGCCGGGGACTGAGCGGCCGGAGGGGTCGCCCTGTGCGTCGGGGATGAGTTGGAGCAGGGTGGAGAAGTCGACTACCTGGGCGCCGAGGGTCGGGGTCGCGATAATGACGCCGTTGGTGAAGAGGCGGTAGAGGCCCGCGTGTCCCGGTAGCGACATCTCGGGGCCGAGTGGTGTGCCGACGCTGCTGTTCGGGCCGCCGATCCTGCGGTATTCGACCTCGATCGGAGATTCGATGCCGGAACGCGGATCCGGTGTGCCGCTTGGTACTTCGCGGCCCGCGAGTTCGCCGGGCGTCGGGCCGACGGCGAAGGTGCCGATATCGGCCGGGCTGCCGCCGTCGGGTGCGGCGGAGTATTCCGAGCGCAGGATCCGGCCCTCGCGCAGCAGTACGGTTCCGGCGGTGGCGGCGACCGCCGCGGCCGAGCGCGCATCCTCCTTCGCGGTGCCCGGATACATCTGGCAGTCGTCGGTGTCGCAGGTCTGCGCGTACGAATACCGTTGTTCGGCAAGGGCATACGAGCGGGCGGCGATGGCCTGCGCGCGCAGCGCCTCGACCCCGCCCTGATCGGCCCAGTTGGCCAATACCTCGGCGGGCACCACACCGAGCAGATAGTCCTCGACCGCCACCTGGTTGACGGTGCGTGCCTCGCCGTTGTCCATGGCGACACCGAGCGCACCGCGATATTCGCCGCCGCCGCACAGTTTCAGGTGCTCGACCGCAGGGCGTCCGGGTCCGGGATCCATCGGATAGGCCCACGGGTCGTCGGTGGTGGCCTGCCAGACGGTATCGCCGTCGCAGCCGACGGTGACGACCACATTGGCTCGCCCATCGGGCAGCGCGGTGAGGTGAGCGGCCTGGTCCGGGTTCAGCATTCGGCCAGCGACCCGTAGACCGGCCTCCGCGTACGTATCGAGCGCGCTGCCGTCGCGGCCCATCAACCGCACCCGCACCGGAACATCCGGCACCGTGCCGAGCGCGGCGCCCGGATAGTAGTGGTCGAGGATGTGCTCGGCGGTCCAGCCCTGCACGGCGCTGTCGAACGCGCCGACCTGACTCATGCCGCGGCCGTGCCCGTAGCCCGCCGCGCCGCGCAACAGCGGCGTATCCGGGTGCCACCAAAGCAGTACGGTGCCGGTGAGCAGCACGGTTCCCCCGGTGATCAGGGCAGGTGTGAGTCGCGGCAGGCCGGGTGTGCGCCGCCCGAGCGGGGCGAACGTCACGCGCGAGAGCCACGCGAGGTCAGGGCGCGACCATCCCGCGGGCCGCGCCGCGTGCCCGCGTAGTCGGTCCTTCTCGTCCCCGTTCCGGTGCTGCCTGCCTCGCATCCGTTCACTCCCACGGTTTTCCAGGACCGGCCGGGTTTGCTACCTGTCGGCATGTCGCCCAGCGCCGTCGCCACTCGAGAGCTACATTCGAGCAATTGAATAAACCTCAATCAGAGGTTTAGCATATGTGACAGTTGTGACTAAAGTGATCTTTGATGCGTCCGGCGCGACCCTATTTTTCGCGACCGAGACGACAGCAGGCGCAGCGATCACTGGTTCGACCTGAATGGAGACGCGCGTGCCGTACCGAAAAGCGAAACGTTCCTACGTGCTCCCGGTGGTCACCACGCTCGCGGTAGCGGCCCCGCTCGCGACCCTCACGCTGAGCGATTCGTCCGACTACCGCACCACCACCGATTCCGGTATCGCGGCGGTACCGGCTCAACTCGCCGAGGTGGTGCTCAGCCAGGCGCCCGATATCGTGCTCCCACTGCGCGAGCTGACCGGCCTGAACCTGCCCGATCTGCATCTGTCCGATCTGCGGATGCTGCCGCTGCCGACCTCCATCCCGGTGCCCGCGGGCATTCCGGTGCCGCCGGGCATCGAGCTGCCTTCGGAAATACCGCTGCCGAAGCTGAATCCCCCACAGGCTCAAGCCAATCCGAGCCCCGCCCCGGCGCCGAACGCGAATTCCGGTCAGCCCGGCCCGATTTCTCCGCAGGCCGGGCAGCCCGCACCACAAGCCGGGCAGCCCGCACCCCAGACCGGGCAGCCCGCGCCACAGCCCGCACAGCAGGCGGGCCAGCCCGCACCGCAGGTCGGCCAAGCCGCCCCGCAGACCGGACAACCCATCCCGCAGACCGTACAGCCCGCGCCCAGGCAACCCGCCAAAGCCCCTGCGGTCCAATACATTTCCGACAGCACCCAGCTGGCGCCCGGCACGACGCCGGACACTCCGGCCCTAGCGCCGGGCGCGATACCGCCCGACCTGCTGAACAAGGTCGGCGCCCAGGTGAAGGAACTCACCAGGGATAAGCCGTTCAGCGTCGTCGCGCTCACCGCGCCGACCCTGGCCGACACCACCGCGCTGATCCGCGCCAAACAGTCCGACGGCACCTGGGGTCCCTGGTTCAACACCGAATCCGTGGACACCCGGCGCACCGATCGCGGCCCGGCCGACCGCACCACCGGCACCGAGCCGATCTACGTCGGCAACACCAACGCGGTGCAGATCCTGGTGACCCGCAAGCAGGCGGCCGCGCAGGTCCCGCCCGCGCCGCAGCCGCCGCTCACCGATCCGGTGGTGCCACCGCCGCCCGCACCGGCGCCGGCCGCCGCGCGCGGTGACGACCCGGCCCAACTCGGCGCGGCCGCGCTCAAGGCGGTGCTGATCGATCCGGGCCGCGGCGCGATCGATGCCGCCCTCTCCGATGTCGCGGGCGCGCTGCCCGGCGGCGGGCCGAATGTGATCAGCCGCTCCCAGTGGGGCGCCGACGAATCCATCCGCTGCGAAAACCCCACCTACGACGATCGTCTCGGCGGTATCACTGTGCATCACACCGCCGGACGCAATGACTACAGCAAGGCCGAATCCGCCGCCATCGTCCGGGCGATCTACACCTATCACGCGAAAACGCTCGGCTGGTGCGATATCGGCTACAACGCGCTCGTCGACAAGTACGGCCAGATCTTCGAGGGCCGCTACGGTGGGCTTGACCGCCCGGTGCAGGGCGCGCACGCGGGCGGCTTCAACGAGAACACCTCGGGTGTCGCGCTGATGGGCAATCACGAATCCGAGCCGCCGACCGATGCGGCGCTCAACGCGATCGGCCAGTTCATCGGCTGGCGGGCCAAGATGGCCGGACTCGATCCCAAGGCCAATACCACCATGTATTCCGAGGGCACCGAGTTCACCTCGTATGCCCAGGGTCAAGCGGTGCAGCTGCCGGTCGTATTCGCGCACCGCGACGTCGGCAACACCAGCTGCCCCGGTGACGCGGCCTACGCGCTGATGGATCGCATCCGCGATATCGCCGCGAGCGTCGTCGCGGGTGCGCCCGCCGCAGCAGCACCGAAACCCGCTGATCCGCAGCCGGATTCGAATGTCCCGGCACCCAGTCAACCGGACCAGCCCGCGCCGCGACAGCGGACCGGGCAGCCGGATCTGACCGCGCTGGCCGCGCTCACCGCCAAACTGCTCGGCATGGTCAACGACAACCTCGTCGCCAGGCACTGGTCCGAGCGCGGCGGCGCGAACGGACCGCTCGGCGCGCCGCAATCCGACGTGCTGCCCGCGGCGCAGGGCCAGCAGTACGCGAAGTTCGTCAACGGTTACGTCTACACGACGCCCACCGGGCAGGTCTTCGAGGTGGCCGGGGCGATCCTGGACCGATTCCTCCAACTCGGCGCGGATGCCGGTGTCCTCGGCCTGCCGTTGAGCAACGCCTACCCGGTGCCGGACGGCTTGCGCTCCGACTTCCAGAACGGCTCGCTGATCCTCAACCAGGTGACCGGCCTCGTCAGCACGGTCTGGAAGACCTACAACGACACCTATCAGCAGGGAATGGGCAACAATCCACCGACCGGCACCGCAACGCCCGCTCCGGCGAAGTGAATTCGGTTCAGCCGCATCGGTATTGATCTCGGGTCAGGCTCGGTCCGCACCGGACCGAGCCTGCCGCATATCCGGACCAGCCCGCCGAACCATCAACTTTCGGTGCGCAATCACCGCCGATAGGCCACGTGAGCGCCGATCAGACCGCGCGCTCGACATCGTCGGGCACCGCATCGCCGAGGGATTCGGTGAGCGCGCGCAGCAATCCGGCGAGCTGGGCACGAGACTCGGTGTCGAGTGCGGCGAGCATGCGCTGCTCGTTTTCCAGGTGGATGGGTAGCAACTCGTCGACCAGCGCGCGGCCCGCCGGGGTGAGGCGGACGCGAATCGCGCGCCGGTCCTCGGGACACTGGGCGCGTTCGACCCAGCCCCGCGCCACCAGGCGGTCGATGCGGTTGGTGATCGCGCCCGAGGTGACCATGGCGACCTTGATCAGCGCGCCCGCGGTGAGCCCGTCGGCGCCCCCGGACCGGCGCAGCGTCGCCAGCACGTCGAACTCCCAGAACTCCATCTCGTATTCGGCAAAGAACTGCTTCAGACCCTGTTCGAAGAGTCGGTTGAGCCGCTGGACCCGTCCGATCACCGCCATCGGCGAGGTGTCGACCTCGGGCCGCTCGCGCCTCCAGTGCGCCGTGAACAGGTCGATCGCATCGGCCACGGCCCTCTCCTCTCGATAACCAAATATCTCAACATTGATCTACTTGACGATGAGACATCCGAAGGAGTAGATATCTCAACGTTGAGAATATCAATGAGGAGTCACCGATATGACCACACTCGCCGAGCGCAACGGATCCTCGGTCGCGGGCACCCTCGCCGTCACCGCGCTCACCCCGATCGTCTGGGGTTCGACCTACGCCGTCACCACGGAATTCCTGCCGCCGGAGCGCCCGCTGTTCACCGCGCTGATGCGCGCGCTGCCCGCGGGTCTCGCGCTGCTCGCGATCACCAGGACGCTGCCGCGCGGCGCGTGGCTCTGGCGCTCGGCGGCACTGGGCTTCCTGAATATCGGCGCCTTCTTTCCGCTGCTGTTCCTGGCCGCGTACCGACTGCCCGGCGGCGTCGCCGGTGTGCTCGGCGCGGTCGCCCCGGTGTTCGCGCTGCTGTTCGCGATCGGCGTGCTGCGGGAAAAGCCCAACGGGCGCAAGCTGATCGCGGGCCTGATCGGCGTGCTCGGCGTCTCCCTGGTCGTCCTGCGGGCCAACGCTCAGCTCGACACCGTCGGCGTGCTCGCCGGACTGGCCGGTGCGGCATCGATGGCCATGGGTACGGTGCTCACCCAGCGCTGGGGGCGGCCCGACGGCGTCGGCCCGCTGGCGATAACCGGTTGGCAGCTCACCGCGGGCGGTCTGTTCATCCTGCCGCTCGCGCTGCTCGTCGAGGGTGCGCCGCCCGCGCTGGACGGCCGGGCCATCGGCGGCTACCTGTACATCGGCGTGCTCGGCACCGCGGCGGCATACTGGCTGTGGTTCCGGGGCATTTCCAAGGTGCCCGCCACCTCGGTCGCCTTCCTCGGCCTGCTCAGCCCGGTGTCGGCGGCGGTGATCGGCTGGGTCGCGCTGGGTCAGGCATTGAGCCCGCTGCAGGTCGCCGGAATCGTCATCGCGCTCGGTAGCACCGTTGTCGGTCAGTTGGTGCGCAAGCCCGCGGCGGTCCGCCCAGCGGAACGGGCACTGGCCGACGTCGAGGTTGCTGTCTGATAATTGGGCTTGACCTTGACGTTACGTCAACTTGCAAGCTGTATGCACCGACGAAATCGAAAGGAGGAACGGTCGTGAATAACGGGGAATGGTCCATTCAGGATCTGGCGAAGGCGGCCCGTACGACCAGCCGGACGCTGCGCCACTACGGCGAGCTCGGGCTGTTGCCGCCGAGCCGGACCGGTACCAACGGCTACCGCTATTACGACCAGGACTCCTTGGTGCGGCTGCAACGCATCCTGCTGCTCCGCGAACTAGGCCTCGGCCTTCCGGTCATCGCCGAGGTGCTCGCGGGCGAGCAGGACACCAGCGCCGCATTGCGTACGCACCTGGAATTGCTTCGGCAGGAACAGGATCGGATCCGGCGCCAGATCGAATCGGTCCAAACAACGCTGCACAAGACGGAACGAGGTGAACAACTCATGGCGGCAGAGGTTTTCGACGGCTTCGACCACACCCGGTACAAGGATGAGGTGGTCGAGCGCTGGGGCAAGGACGCGTATGAGCGCGGCGACCGCTGGTGGCGTTCGATGTCGAAGGATGAGCAGAACGCGCACTTTCAAAAGCATCTGGATATCGCGGCCGACTACGGCCGGACGCATGCGGCCGGGCTCGCGCCCGACAGCGACGAGGTGCAGGCCATCGTGCAACGCCACTACGACTGGGTCGCCCTCGGCTGGCAGACCCCGGTGCCGGAGCTGGACTATTTCGCCAACCTCGGCGAAATGTACGTAGCGGACCCGCGTTTCGCGGACAACTACGACAAGCACGGGGCAGGCACGGCCGAATTCGTCCGTGACGCGATGAAGGCCTTCGTGGCTGCTAGGCGGTAACCGGCACCCCGGTTGCCATCCGCCCGAGGGGAACGCCCGCACAGCACGAGCTGTGCGGGCGCTTTCGCGTCCGGATAACGCCGGTCGTACGATCGGAAGTATCGGCCCAGCTGGGGAGGATGGCTTCACAATGACGTATAGCTATTTACCCGCGCGACCGGACGTCCGGTTCCGTGTGCGCAGCGTCTTCGGTCCCGCGGCCGTGACGCTCGGAATTCTCTTGGCGCTGAACAACTTCTGGGGCGCCCGCGGCGTCCTGTTCGGCATGATCAGGAACGATCAGCATCTGGACCGCTCGTTCGCGATCTTCGCGCTCGCGGGCGCGATCCTGCTCGGTGTCGCCCTCACCTACGGTGCCTTCCTGTTGGCGCTGCGGGACGAGGCCGGGCGCTACACGATTCAGGTCGCGTCCGGCCTGCAGGTGTTGGTCGCCGCGGTGGCGCTGATCTGTTCGCTGGTCGGCTACCGGCCCGAGTACGGCATCGATTGGCTACCGAGTGGCCGGATCGCCTACGACATCTGGTGGGCGGCGTCGAACGGCCTGCCCGGTGAGCTGACCGCGCTGCTGCACAATGCCTGGCTGCCGAGTCTGATCAGCGGCGTCCCGGCGCTGCTCACCTTCCTCGTCACCGGATCCCGCCACACCGAGCGTTGGGTCGCGCGCGGTCGCCCGAGCCGTTCGGTGTTCGCGACGCGAACCTCATGAGCGCAGCGCCCGCAGCAGCTGCTCCTCGGTGATCGGCGGCACCGGGACCGGATGGGCGGCCGCGGCGCGCAGGCCGTCCAGTATGAAGGCCAGGTTCCGCCGCCAGGCATCCGGAGCGATCGCTGCGGTGAATTCGACGACTCGAGTGTGCGACCAGGTGATGAAGGCGATGTCCTCCAGCGCCCAGTCGGCCCGCAGCGCACCGGATTCCTGTGCGCGCGTGACGATTCGGCGCATCAGCCCGTGCCCGTACTCCTGCGCCCTGGCGAATGCCGCGCTGGGTGCGGCGCGCAGGGACAGCTCGTTGAGGATGCGATCGGACGCGTGTAGTTCGCAGATCTTTTCCACGAGGTAGACGAAAGCGTCCCAGGGGTCGTCGATTTCGAGCGCTTCCTCGGCGATGCGGGTGCCCGCCTCGATCCGGTCCTCGACGGCGGCCGCGATCAGGTCCTCGCGGGTGGGGAAGCGGTTGTAGAGGGTGCCGATAGCAACGCCCGCCCGGGCCGCTATCTGCTTGAGCGGCGCGTCCAGCCCGCGCTCGTCGAATACGGCGCGGGCCGCCGCCACCAGCGCGTCGCGGTTGCGCCGGGCGTCGGTGCGTAGCGGCTTGTCCTCGGGCACTCGCCGATCCTACAAATCCGGGACTCGAATTATCTTGAGCCGAGGTTCAACTTAATGCTACCGTCGGCTGGCTAACTTGAACCGATGCTCAACTTAATGAGGTAGTGGTATGACCAAGACCATCGCCATCTTCGGATTCGGTCCCGGACTGGGCATGGGCACCGCGCGGCGCTTCGGCCGCGAGGGGTTCCGTATCGCCGTCATCGGACGCGATCCCGTCAAGGCGAAGGCGCACGTCGAAGACCTTGCGGCGCAAGGAATTACCGCGACGGCCTACACCGCGGACGTGATGGACGAGGCGCAGGTGTTCCGGGTGGTCGACGAAATCACCGGCGCCACCGGGCCGATCGATGTCGCGATGCACGGCGCGGCGGCCGAGATGGCCGACCGGGTGGCCTCGACCCTGGCCGTCGAGCCCGCGGCATTGCGAATCCCGTTGACTATCAAGCTCTATTCGCCGATGTGGATGGTTCGCGCGCTCGCCCCGGCGATGATCGAACGCGGCGACGGGGCATTGCTGTTCTCCTCCGGCCATTCGACCCGTCATGTGCAGCCGTATCTGGGCAATTTCGGTATCGCGCTCGGCGCTCAGCACGCCTACGTCCAGCAGCTGGCGGCCGAACTCCGGGACAGCGGCGTCTACGTCGGGCTACTGAGCATCGGCGCGCTGATCGGCGCCAGCAAGGCCGAACGGCTCATCGAGGAACATCCGGAACTCATCCCGCCGGGCCTGGAGATCGTCCGGATGACGAACGACGAGCTCGGCGAGCGCTACTGGCGTATGTACACCGAGCGCGACCGGGTCGAGGTCGAGGTCGGATTCCCGAGCTGAGTCCGATGGCCGTCGGTGCTCGTCACGGCGAACAATCGGCGAAATGCCGATGACCGCGATCGGAAAATCGCCCGAGCACCGGCGGTCCCGGCCGGACCCCCTGACTCGCCCCGGTCTCGCTGCGGACTTCCGATACGCTGGGCTCCCGTGACCGTCGCATCGTCCCCGGGTAACTCCGCCACTTCCGCCTCGCAGTTCGACCTGATCGTCGTCGGCTCCGGCTTCTTCGGGCTGACCATCGCCGAACGCGCCGCAACCTTGCTCGGCAAGCGGGTGCTAGTGCTCGATCGCCGCCACCACATCGGCGGCAACGCCTACTCGGAGCCGGATCCGGAAACCGGGATCGAGGTGCACAAATACGGTGCGCACCTGTTCCACACCTCGAACGAGCGGGTCTGGGAGTACGTCACCCAGTTCACCGAGTTCACCGGTTACCGGCATCACGTCTACGCGATGCACAAGGGGCAGGCCTACCAGTTCCCGATGGGTCTGGGCCTGCTCTCGCAGTTCTTCGGCCGCTACTTCACCCCGGACGAGGCGCGCAAGCTGATCGCGGAGCAGTCCGGCGAATTCGATACGAAGGATGCGCAGAACCTCGAGGAGAAGGCGATCTCGCTGATCGGCCGCCCGCTGTACGAGGCGTTCATCCGCGACTACACCGCCAAGCAGTGGCAGACCGACCCGAAGGACCTGCCGACGGGCATCATCACCCGGCTGCCGGTGCGCTACACCTTCGACAACCGCTACTTCAACGACACCTACGAGGGCCTGCCCAAACAGGGTTATACGAAGTGGCTGGAGAATATGGCCGCCTCCGAGCTCATCGAGGTGCGGTTGAACACCGACTGGTTCGACGTGCGCGAGGAACTGCGCGCGCAGAGCCCGGACGCCCCCGTGGTCTACACCGGCCCGCTGGACCGCTACTTCGATTACACCGAAGGCGAATTGGGTTGGCGCACCATCGATTTCGAGACCGAAGTGCTGGAAACCGGTGATTTCCAAGGCACCTCGGTGATGAACTACAACGACGCGGACGTGCCTTACACCCGCATCATCGAGCCGCGCCACTTCCACCCCGAGCGCGACTACTACCCGAACGACAAGACCGTGATCATGCGCGAGTTCTCCCGTTTCGCGCAGACCGGCGACGAGCCCTACTACCCGATCAACACGCCGGAGGACCGCGCCAAACTACTCGCCTACCGCGAGCTGGCGAAGCGGGAAACCGCAACGGCGAAGGTGATTTTCGGCGGACGCCTCGGCACCTATCAGTACCTGGACATGCATATGGCCATCGGCAGCGCGCTCAGCATGTTCGACAATGTCCTGCGGCCGCACCTGGAGTCGGGCGCGCCACTTGTCGATGAGGAGGCGTAGATGAGCGACACTTGCGCAGCCTCGCTTATCGAAGCCGACCGGGTGCGGGTGTCCCGCAGAATCACGGAAAGCAACGCATGACCTCCCAATCGATCCTGGAAGAGATGACCACCGAGACCCGCGCCAAATCCCTGCTGCAGCGGATCATTCTGCCCAGACCGGGTGAGCCGCTGGACGTGCGCACCCTCTACCTGGAGGAATCGCCGACCAACGCCCGGCGCGCGCATGCGGCCACCCGCACCTCGCTGTCGATCGGCGCGGAGTCCGAGGTCTCGTTCTGCACCTACTTCAACGCGCTGCCCGCCAGCTATTGGCGGCGCTGGAGCATCCTGACATCGGTGGTGCTGCGGCTGGAACTGGCCGGGCACGGCCGGGTGGACATGTACCGTTCGAAGGCGGACGGGTCCCGAATTCATGTGCAGGGCAAGGAATTCGCGGTCGATTCCGGGCAGGAATCGACAATCGTGGAATTCGAGACCGAGCTGAGCCCGTTCGAGGACGGCGGCTGGATCTGGTTCGACATCACCACCGACACCGCGGTCACCCTGCTGTCGGGCGGCTGGTACGCACCGGTCGAGGCGCCGGGCGATGGCACCATCGCATGCGGTATGCCCACCTTCAACCGCCCCACCGATCTGGTGAAAACCCTTGCGGCACTTGGCTCGGACCCGCTGGTGCTGGATAAGGTGACCGCGGTGATCGTCGCGGACCAGGGCAACCGCAAGGTGGTGGACGAACCGGGGTTCACCGAGGCCGCCGCGGTGCTCGGTGACCGGCTGATCCTGCGCGATCAGCCCAACCTCGGCGGCTCCGGCGGTTACAGCAGGGTGATGTACGAGGCGCTGAAAAACACTGCGGCGCAATACATCGTCTATATGGACGACGATATCGAGATCGAACCGGATTCGATCCTGCGCGCGCTGGCCTTCGCCCGCTTCACCAAATCGCCGATGCTGGTCGGCGGGCAGATGCTCAACCTGCAGGAGCGCTCGCACCTGCACAGCATGGGCGAGGTGGTGGACCGGGGCGTTTTCATGTGGACCTCGGCGCCCAATGTCGAATACGACCACGACTTTTCGAAGTACCCGCTCCGGGATCGGGATAATTCGAAGCTGCTGCACCGCCGCATCGACGTCGACTTCAACGGCTGGTGGACCTGCGTGATCCCGCGGCAGGTGGCCGAGGAGATCGGCCAGCCGCTGCCGCTGTTCCTGAAGTGGGATGACGTCGAATACGGTTTGCGCGCAAGGGATCACGGCTATCCGACGGTCACCCTGCCGGGTGCCGCGGTATGGCATATGGCCTGGAGCGACAAGGACGACGCGATCGACTGGCAGGCCTATTTCCACCTGCGCAACCGCCTGGTGGTCGCCTCGCTCCAACTGCCGGGCAACGGTCGCGGCATGGTCGTCAACACGATCAAGGCGACGCTGAAACATCTGCTCTGCCTGGAGTATTCGACCGTCGCCATCCAGAACCTGGCCATCCGCGACTTCCTCGCCGGGCCGGACCGGCTGTTCGAACTGCTGCCGAGCGCGCTCGGCGCGGTGCACGAACTGCGCAGGCAGTACCCGGATGCGGTGATTCTGCCGTCCTCCACCGAACTGCCGCTGGCCAGCCACATCGGCGTCGGCGCCGTCGGCGAACCGGCCAATCCGCTGGCGAAGATCGTCCGGCTCGGCAAGGGCGTGCTGCACAACTTCCGCCCCGCGCGGCCGGAACATCACGACACCCCGCAGCTCAACGTGCCGACGCTGGACGCGCGCTGGTTCCTGCTCTCGCAGGTGGACGGCGTCACGGTGACCACCGCCGACGGGCGCGGCGTCGTCTACCGCAAGCGCGATCCGCGTCAGGCGCTCGGTCTGTTCAAAGAAGCCATGCGGTTGCGTAAGGAACTGGCCGCCCGCTTCCCCGAAATGCAGGAGCGCTATCGTGCCGCACATCCGCGGCTCACCAGCACCGCGGCCTGGGAACGCGCCTTCGGCATCGACCAGAACGGGAGCAAGTAGTGAACGCGGTCAATCCGAGCCTGCGGGATTTGAGCGAAGGCCGTTCCGATACAACGGATTCCGGTGCGCGCCCGCCGGAGGTGGCGATCATCAACGCGGTGCAGGCCACGATCGGCGCCAAGCCTGCGGTGGTCTCGGCCGCGCGGGGCATGTCGCACTTCGGTGAGCACGCGCTCGGCTGGGTCGGCATCGCGGCGGCGGGTTGGCTGGTCGACAAGCCGCGGCGTAGGCAGTGGGCCGGTGTCGCGGTAGGTGCGGTCGGCGCGCACGCGGCATCGATCGTCATCAAGCGGGTCGTCCGCCGTCCCCGCCCGAACGACCCCTCGGTGCAGGTCAACGTGTCGACGCCGAGCAAGCTCAGCTTCCCGTCCTCGCACGCGACCTCGACAACGGCGGCTGCGGTGCTGCTCGGGCGGCTCACCGGGCTACCCTTGCCTGCGGTGCTCGTTCCGCCCATGCTGCTTTCGCGCGTGGTGCTCGGCGTGCACTACCCCTCCGACGTGCTCGCCGGGTCCGCGCTCGGCGCCGCGTCGGCCGCTGTCGTGCTAGCCGCCGAAAAGAGATTCGATAGTGACCGCACAGGAAAGAGCCGGGGTTGAGATGAGTGAAGAGCCGACCGGCGCCGACCTAGACGAGGCCGTGGTCAAGGGTCCGCCGAAGACGTTGGCGGGCGGGCTGATCAAGGCCGTCCGTCCCCGGCAGTGGGTCAAGAACGTCTTGGTGCTGGCCGCTCCGATGGCGGCGGGTCAGAAGGTACTCACCGACGGCCACGTACTCGGGAACATCGGCATCGCATTCGTGGTGTTCTGCCTTGCCGCGTCGGGCATCTACCTGATCAACGACGCACTGGACGTGGAGGCGGACCGGGCGCATCCGACCAAGCGCTATCGGCCGATCGCCGCGGGCGTCGTCCCGGTGAATTTGGCCTACATGCTGGCCATCGCGCTGTTGGCGGTCTCGATCGCGGGATCGTTCGTGGCGGATTGGCGGCTGGCTGTCGTGATGACGATCTACATCGCGGTCCAGCTGGGCTACTGCTTCGGGCTCAAGCACCAGGCGGTGCTGGACATCTGCATCGTGTCGTCGGGCTTCCTGCTGCGTGCGGTCGCCGGTGGCGCCGCCGCGAATATCCCGCTGTCCCAGTGGTTCCTGCTGGTCATGGCGTTCGGGTCGCTGTTCATGGCGGCGGGCAAGCGCTATGCCGAACTGCAGATCGCGCTGGCCACCGGTGCCAAGATCCGTAAATCGCTGGAGTACTACACGCCGACCTACCTGCGGTTCATCTGGACCCTGGCGGCGACCACCGTAGTGGTGTTCTACGGTCTGTGGGCATTCCAGCAGGGTAATCAGAAGGACACCGAGTGGTACGCCATCTCGATGATTCCGTTTACTATCGCAGTCCTGCGTTACGCGGTCGACGTCGACGGTGGCGAGGCCGGTGAACCCGAAGAGATCGCGCTGGGGGACCGTGTCCTCCAGTTCCTCGCAATCGCTTGGATTGGAGCGGTAGGTGTCGCTGTCTATCTCACCTGACGAGATGTTGGTGGCGGGAGTGGAGCAGGGCGAATACGAATCCGAGCAGCCGGCCGCAGCGCCGGCTCGTTCGGCGCGCGCCGCCTTCCTATCCCGCACCACATTCGTCGGTGGGATAACGCTCACCGTTGTGCTCTTCGCGGTCGGTGCGTGGAATCGGCGGTGGATCGCCGACGACGGGCTGATCGTGCTGCGCACCGTGCGAAACCTCTTGGCGGGCAACGGTCCCGTCTTCAACGAGGGCGAGCGCGTGGAAACCAACACCAGCGCGGCCTGGACCTATGTGGTCTGGTTCTTCAGCTGGATCACCCAGGCGCGGCTCGAGTACGTGGTGCTCGGCGTGACGCTGGCGGTTTCGCTGGCCGCGATCGTCTTCGCCATGCTCGGCACCGCCCGGCTCTGGGGCGGCGCCACCTCGGCGTTCATGCTGCCCGCGGGCGTGCTCGTCTACATCGCGCTGCCGCCCGCCCGCGACTACGCCACCTCCGGGCTGGAGAGCGGCCTGGTCATTTTCTGGATCGCGGTGCTGTGGCTGCTGCTGATCCGCTGGGCGCAGGCCGATCGGGTGCGCCTGCCCGGACTGCTCGGGCTGGTGTTCTGGGCCGGGCTGGCCCCGCTGGTCCGCCCGGAGATGACGCTGTTCGCCGCGCCCGCGCTGCTGATGATCTTCTGCGCGCCCGTCCCGCAGACCCGGTTCCGGCCGATCGTGGTGCGCGGCTTCATCATTGCCGCCGCCGGGCTGCTGCCGCTGGGCTATCAGATCTGGCGGATGGGCTACTACGGTCTGCCCTATCCGAACACCGCGGTCGCCAAGGACGCGGCCGGCAGCAAATGGGGCCAGGGCTTCAAATATCTGTGGGATCTGGTGGGTCCCTACTACCTCTGGGTGCCGCTGCTGGTGCTGTTGATCGTCGGCGTGCTCATGGGCCGCTCGGCCATCGCGGGTAAGCGGCGGGAGCGGCGGGAATGGACCGTGCGCCGGGTGCGCGAATGGTTCCGTTCGCCGAGCGCGGTGGTGACGCTGGTGCTCGGCAGCGCGCTCATCCTCACCGTTTACGCGCTGCGCGTCGGCGGCGACTTCATGCACGGCCGCATGCTGCTGGCCCAGCTGTTCCTGTTCCTGCTGCCGGTCGCCGTCGTGCCGGTCCGGATGCCCGATTTCCGCAAGCGGCGGCTGTCGGCGGGCGACTGGTCGTTCGCGCTGGTGCTGTTCGCGCTGATCGGCACCGCGGGGTGGGCGCTTTTCGCGGCCAACACCACCGCTATCAAAGCGGGCACCAAGATCACCTCGACCGGCATCGTCGACGAACGCATCTACTACGTGCTCAACACCGGCCACGATCACCCCATCCTGGCCGAGGACTACCTCGACTACCCGCGCATGCGGGCGATGGTCAACGTCATCCGCGATACGCCGAACGGCGGCCTGCTGCTGGCCTCGCCGTCCTTCATGGACTGGTACACCGCCCCGCCGCCGCTGCCGATCCCGCAGGGCGGCGACGAGCATACGGTCTTTTTCCTGAACCTCGGCATGACCAGCATGAACGTCCCGCTGAACGTGCGCGTCATCGATCAGATGGGCCTGGCCTACCCGTTGGCCGCACACAGCGACCGGCTCACCGACGGGCGCATCGGGCACGACAAGAACCTCTACCCGGACTGGGTCGTCGTCGACACCGGCATGGTCGACCGGCATCCGTGGATGCCCTGGTATCTGGACGAGAAGTGGGTGACTCAGGCCCGGGTGGCCATGTCCTGCCCGGACACCCAGGCGCTGCTGCTCTCCTCGCGCGGCCCGCTGACCTTCGAACGCTTCCGGCACAACCTCAAGAACGCGCTGCGCTTCGCCAAGTACCGCATCGATCGCGTACCGAAGTATGAGATCCAGCGTTGCGACTTGGTGGATCCCTATCCGACACCGCACCATTGAGTCCGGCTGCACGCGTGGTTACTTCGACTGCAATGCGGCCGTCGTGCCGGAAACGTCCGGCATGGTAGGAGCGATAGGCCTACTGGGCACGCCCATGCGGGTGTGCCCACCGTTTGCACTGTTGATTACCCACAAAGTGGCGTGCACCGCTTTATATCGGTTTGATAACGCTGAGATAACCGGGGCACGCTAGGCTGCCCCTGATACGCCCGCCGTCGGCCTACGTTGCGGTATGCCGTCGGCGGTCAACGTAAACGCGGCCCCGCGGGCCGCACGAATGAAAGGCCGAAACCTGATGCGAGGCGTGTTCGGGCGTCTGAGGACTCGAAGAGCCGGTTCCTGGCTCAAGCGGTCGGCGCTGGTGTCGCTGGCCATCGTGCTACCGCTCGGCGCTTCGCTGACCGCACCCGCCGTTACGGCGTCGGCGGCGTTCAACCCGGCGGGCATGGACTTCTGGGTCGATTCGAGCATGGGGCCGATCAAGTCGCGGATCTTCCGCGCCGCCGACGGCAACACCAGTCGCGTCGTCTACGCGCTCGACGGTATGCGGGCGCGCGGCGATCTGAACGGCTGGGAAATCGAAACCAACGTCGCCGACGCGCTCGCCAAGGCGAATATCAACGTGGTGATGCCGGTCGGCGGGCCGTCCAGCTTCTACGCGGACTGGAACGCGCCGAGCAACTTCTTCGGCATCAACACCGGTTCGGCGGGCTCATCGGGTTCGGCGTCCGGCTCGTCGATGACCGGATCCAGCAACTTCCAGGAGGTGCTCGGTAAGACCAGCACCTACAAGTGGGAGACCTTCCTCACCTCCGAACTGCGCAACGCGCTGCGCGACCGGCTCGGTTTCAGCCCGAACCGCAACGGTGTTTTCGGCCTGTCCATGGGCGGTAGCGCCGCGCTGACGCTGGCCGCCTACCACCCGGACCAGTTCAGCTTCGCCGGATCCTTCTCCGGCTACCTGAACATCTCCGCGCCCGGTATGCGTGAGGCGATGCGCGTCGCCATGATCAGCGCCGGTGGCTACAACATCGACGCGATGGCGCCGCCGTGGGGTCCGCAGTGGTTGCGGATGGACCCGTTCGTCTTCGCGCCGCGCCTGAAGGCCAACAACACCCGGCTGTGGGTGGCCGCGGGTAGCGGTATCCCGAGCGCGGGCGATGTGTCCTCCCCGATGGACGTCATCCAGGGCACGCCGCTGGAGGCGCTCGCGCTGGCCAACACCCGGGCCTTCCAGGTCCGGATGATCACGCTGGGCGCCGACAATGTCACCTACGACTTCCCGGCCGTCGGCGTGCACAACTGGCGCAACTGGGAGGACGAGGTCTACCGGATGATTCCGGACCTGTCCGCCAATATCGGCTGAGTATCCACTCGCGAAAAAGCCGCCCGATTTGGGCGGCTTTTTCCGTTTTCGGCCACTGTGAATATCGCGAATCGGCTACCGCCTCGGCAACGAATCCGCGTCGAGCGCCGGGTTTAGTTGTGGCATGGATCACTTTCCAGCAACATGTAAGCATTCTCCGTCGATTGATACTTGGAGAACATGCATACAGGTCGGAATGCCCTAGGAAATATGGGCTGTGACTGATGGTGCGCGATGAGGTGGTAGGTCAGCTAGCTCAATATTTGCTGATCGCCGCTCGAACGAAAGGTCGAGTCGAATGCGAGATAGGCGCTGGAAACGTAGGCCCGGTACTTCGGCAGCGTCCGGATCATGGGCGCGGCGGATGGTCATCGGATTGGTCACCGCGCTACTACTGCCGCTCGGGATCACGCTGATCGGCGGCGCAACCGCATCGGCGGCCTTCAACCCCGGTGCATTCGACTTCTGGGTCGATTCGCCGATGGGCCCGATCAAATCGCGCATCATCCGCGCCAGGGACGGCAACACCGATCGGGTGGTCTACGTGCTCGACGGTATGCGCGCCCGTGAGGATCTGAACGGGTGGGAGATCGAAACCAACGTCCCGCAGACGCTCGCCGACTGGAATATGAACGTCGTCATGCCGGTGGGCGGCCAGTCCAGCTTCTATGCCGACTGGAATGCGCCGAGCAACTTCTTCGGCATTCCGCCGGGCACCGGTTCGAGTTCGGGTTCCGGCGGACTGAACATCCTCGCGGCCGGTCCGGGCAAGAGCTACCGGTATCAGTGGGAGACCTTCCTCGAGAACGATCTGCGTCCGGCCCTGCGCGACCGGCTCGGGTTCAACCCGAACCGCAACGGTGTATTCGGCCTGTCCATGGGCGGTAGCGCCGCGCTGACCCTGGCCGCCTACCACCCCGATCACTACAGCTACGCCGGCGCCTTCTCCGGTTATCTGAATATTTCCGCACCGGGTATGCGCGAGGCGATCCGGACCGCGATGATCGACGCGGGCGGTTACAACGTCGACTCGATGGCACCGCCGTGGGGCCCGCAGTGGCTGCGCATGGACCCGTTCGTCTTCGCGCCGACGCTGATCAATAACGGCACCAGGATGTGGGTTGCCGCGGGTAACGGCCTGCCGCGGCAGGACGACCTGAACATTCCGCTCGATCAGGTGCTCGATCGCATCTTCAAGGGCGGTCCGCTGGAGCAGATGGCGCTGTGGAATACGGTCGCCTTCAAGCTGCGGATGGATTCGCTCGGGGCGCGCAATATCACCTACTCGTTCCCGCCGGCCGGTCTGCACGCCTGGACCAACTGGCAGGACGAGGCGTATCAGATGATTCCGGATATGTCGGCCAATATCGGCTGACCCGACCGGTCAAGGCCGCCCGGCACCGATCGAGGTGCCGGGCGGTTCGTCGTTTACGCCCGTATTGGCTGATCGGTCGCTGACTGTTCCGAGAGTTGGCCGCGGAAACCGGCATTCGGATAATTGCGGCCGCACCTCGGCAAATGCGGTGACTTGATCACGATCCGGTATCGGCATGCGTTTCCGCTGGGTCGACTCCGAATAACGACCTATAGAAAGCGGTAGCGCGGCGAATGCGCGGCGGTTGCGGTCAACGGTGATCGAACGGGCGAAAGGTCGAGTCGATGCGGTCTGACGTGGTGCGCGGAGCGATTGCTGAAGGCCGGTTGCGTGGTCGCCGCCGATTGCGGCGCACGGTCGCCACCGTGATGCTCGCGCTTGCCGTGCCCTTCGGAATCGGCGGGTTGGCCGCACCGGCGACGGCGAGTTTCAATCCGGCGGGCTTCGATTTCTGGGTCGATTCGAGCATGGGCCCGATCAAGAGCCGCATCTTCCGCGCCGCGGACGGCAACACCCGCCGCGTCGTCTACGCACTGGACGGACTGCGCGCCAGAAACGACCTGAGCGGCTGGGAGATCGACACCGAAATCTCCAGGGTGCTGCCGCAATGGAACATCAATGTGGTGATGCCGGTCGGCGGCCAGTCCAGCTTCTATTCCGACTGGATCGCGCCGAGCAACACCAACGGCCAGACCACCACCTACAAGTGGGAAACCTTCATCACCGAGAATCTGCGCGACGCGCTGCGCGACCGGCTCGGTTTCAGCCCGGTGGGCAACGCGGTGTTCGGCCTGTCCATGGGCGGTAGCGCCGCGCTCGCCCTCGCGGCCTACCACCCGGACCAATTCCGTTACGCGGGTTCGTATTCGGGGTACCTCAACATTTCCGCCCCCGGTATGCGCGAGGGTCTGCGGCTCGCGCTGCTGGATGCGGGCGGATTCAACATCGACGCCATGTGGGGTCCGCCGTGGGATCCCAAGTGGCTGCGCAACGATCCGTTCATGTTCGCACCGCTGTTGCGGCGCAACGGTACTCGGCTGTGGATCTCCACCGGCAACGGTATGAACGGGCCGAAGGACGTGATCAACGCGCCGATCGATGCCTTCCACCTCGGCAACGCCATGGCGCTGGAGACGATCGCGCTGGCCAATACCCGTGCCTTCCAAGCCAGGATGGACGGCCTCGGCCCGAATAACGCGGTGTTCGACTACACGCCGGTCGGCGTGCACAGCTGGCATTACTGGCAGGACGAGGTATTCAAGATGCTTCCGGATATGAGCGCGAATCTGGGTTGACCCAAATCTTGCGGCGCCGCATGAATTTTCGGTGTTCCGAGAAGACATCACCTGCCGGACGCGATAGGGTCACCGCACCATCACAGCTTGCCCACGGGCGGATTTCGGCCATCGGGTTGCCTCGGCCTTGCTAAGGCATCGGTGACCGAATATCGTCCAGCGAGCGCAAGTGTGACCAGATCGATGTAGCGCCGTTGGATGTGCCGGAAGGTCGGGATCCGGTAAGTCCATGACGTGCGTCTCGTTGGCAGCACGGGTGTTGTCGCGTCCGCAGGGGCCCGCGGCCACACCACAACAGCAGAAAGAGAGCAGGATTCATGCGTTTCGGCAGGGCCGCCGCGCCGGAGAAGGATAGGTCGGGACGGCGAGGCGCACCTCGCGGTTTGCGTAATCGAATTCTTGCTGTCGGCGCGGCCGCGCTGGCACTACCCATCGCCGCCGGCGCCGCGGCCCCGACCATGGCCACCGCGGCGCCCGCCGCCGTCGCCGGTCCGGCGCTGCGCGTACCGTCCGGCGGCGCCGAGGATCTGATGGTTCCGTCGTCGATGGGCCCGATCAAGGTGCAGGTCCAGTGGGCGGCCCGCGGCGGTAACGCGGCGCTGTACCTGCTCGACGGCCTGCGCGCCCGCGACGATCGCAACGCCTGGTCGTTCGAGACCAGCGCGCCGCAGATGTTCGCCAACGACAACATCAGCCTGATCATGCCGGTCGGCGGCCAGTCCAGCTTCTACACCGACTGGTACGCGCCGAGTAACACCAACGGCCAGAAGACCACCTACAAGTGGGAAACCTTCCTCACCAAGGAACTTCCCGCCTTCCTCGCGAATTACGGTGTCTCGCCGAACAACAACGCGGTGATCGGCCTGTCCATGGGTGGTAGCGCCGCGCTCGCGCTGGCCGCCTACCACCGCGAGCAGTTCAAGTACGCCGGTTCCTACTCGGGTTACCTGAACCTGTCCGCACCGGGTATGCGCGAGGCGATCCGCCTGGCGATGCTGGACGCGGGACGCTTCAACGTCGACGCGATGGCCGCGCCGTGGAGCCCGCAGTGGCTGCGGATGGACCCGTTCGTCTTCGCGCCGCAGCTGCGCGGCCTGCCGATGCACATCTCGGCGGCCAACGGCATTCCCGGCCAGTTCGACCACCCGGATTCGGCCATCGGCGTGTTCAACACCGCCAACGGTATGGCGCTCGAGGCGCTGTCGCTGGTGAACACCCGCGCGTTCCAGGCCCGCCTCGGCGCGCTCGGCATCCCGGCCGAGTTCGACTTCCCGGCGGCCGGTACCCACTCCTGGAAGTACTGGGAAGACCAGTTGGCCAAGTCCCGCAAGGGAATTCTGGACGCCACCAACGCTTGGTGATTTCGTGAAACTTGAAGCGGCGGCTTGTCCCGCCTCTCCGCGACTTTTCGCCGGTCGTGAGAGCCGCTCGGCCCGGTTAACGGGCCGGCGGCAGGCGAAGTAGTCGCTTTTTGGGCGTACCCGACGAGTTACCCATGTGCTCGCGAAATCAGTTGTCGCGGTGGGTAGCTCGTCGATGCGTTTGAACTGGCTGGTCTATTCCCGTGTGTCTTACCGGGAACTGGCCGGTTACGGGGGTAGAAAGCTCTTGTGGCTGGGATCGCGTGCGGTAGATGGGGGAGAATCGGACGACGGGCCGGAGCGGCGCGTATCCGGTTGACGTTGCTTGCCACGGCCATGGTGCTACCCCTGGCGGCGGGCCTATCCACCGCCGCCCAACCCGCGAGCGCACAACCGGCGGCGGCCGCCCAGGGCGCCACGGTGCAGAAGGTGGTGTGGCTCAACGACCGCCGCGTCGCGCTGTGGGTGAACTCGCCGTCGATGGGCAGCCCGATCCAGGTGCAGCTGCTGCTCGCACGCGACTGGAATACCCGCCCCGACGCCAAATTCCCGGTGCTGTACCTGCTGGACGGCCTACGCGCGACCGATGACGAGAGCGGCTGGACCAAGGATGCGGGCGCGGTCGACTTCTTCGCCGATAAGAACGTCACCGTCGTGCTGCCGATCGGCGGTCAGTCCAGCTTCTACTCCGACTGGCTACAGCCGAACAACGGCAAGAACTACAAGTGGGAAACCTTCCTGATGAAGGAGCTGCCGCCGCTGTTGGAGGGGCAGTGGCGGGCCACGGATGTGCGTGGCATGGAGGGGCTTTCGATGGGCGGCACGGCCGCCATGTTCCTGGCCGCGCGCAATCCCGGCTTCGCCAAATACGCGGCCTCCTATTCCGGCTTCCTGACCACGACCACGCTCGGCATGCCGCAAGCCATTCAGTACGCGATGCGCGATGCGGGCGGCTTCGATGCGAATGCCATGTGGGGGCCGCCGAACGGCCCGGAGTGGGCGGGCCACGACCCGTACGCGCTGGCCGACAAGCTCAAGGGCGTGAGCCTGTACATCTCCAGCGGCAGCGGCGCCACCGGGCCGTTCGATCAGGCGTCGGCGATTCCCGGGGTCAGCACCAACTTCGCCGGGATGGGTTTGGAGATCCTGTCGCGGCTCACCTCGCAGAACTTCGTCACCAAACTGGCCAAGCTGTCGATTCCGGCGCAGGTGAATTACCGTCCATCCGGCACCCATTCGTGGCCGTACTGGGATTTCGAGATGCGGCAGTCGTGGACGCAGGCGGCGTCGGCGCTCGGCGTCGACGCGGGTAAACCCGGCTGCGCGGTGGGCGGCGCGATCGGCGCCGTTGTCGCGGGCAACAACTGGCTCGGCGACTGTCTGACCCCCGAATATCAGGTGAACGGCGGTGTGGCGCAGGACTTCCGGGGTGGGCGGGTGTTTTTCACGCCCGGCACGGGTGCGCACGCGGTCGGCGGGATGATCGGCGGCGGTTACCAGGTGGCGGCCGCGGTGCTCGGTTTGCCGACCGGTGACGAGCGTCCGCTGCCGGATGGGCGCGGCCGCTTCCAGACCTTCCAGAACGGCTCGTTGTATTGGACGCCGCAGACGGGCGCGCAGGTGGTGCGCGGCTCGATCCTCGACGAGTGGGGCAAGCAGGGCTACGAACGCGGTCCGGCCGGCTATCCGACCGGCCCGGAAATGAAGACGCCGAATAAGGACGGCGCGGTGCAGGGCTTCGAGAACGGCCCGTTCTACTACAGCCAGAAGACGGGCGCGCATCGCGTGCAGGGCCTGATCCTCGGCAAATACGCGCAGTTGGGTTATGAGAACAGCTGGCTCGGCTTCCCGGCGGCGGAGGAGCAGCCGATCAAGGATCTCGGCAGATACTCCCGCTTCGAGGGCGGCAATATCTACTGGAGTCCGCTGTCGGGCGCGTGGGCGGTGCGCTCGGGTCCGGTCATGGACACCTGGAAGGACACCGGGTTCGAGAACGGTCGACTCGGATATCCGATCAGCGACGAATTCCCGATTCCGGGCGGTGTGCAGCAGAACTTCCAGGGCGGATTCATCACCGTGAAGGACGGAAAGCCCGAAGTCCATTAGAAGACACCCATGGTCTTCTCAGAGGTTGCCGCTAGCCTGGACGGCGACCTCCCCCCGTTTGCACAGATCGAGGACAGAGAAATTCATGGATCGGACCCGTGGAAAGCTTGTCGGCGTCGTGCTTGCCGTCGCCGCAACCGGCCTACTCGCCGCGTGCGGTGGCAATGACTCGACCGCGTCGAAGACACCGACCCTGAGCAAAACCACGACGTCGGCGCAGAGTTCGGCGGCGGCGGCGCCGAGCAGCGCCGCAGGCGACACCGGCAATCCCGCACCGGCGCCGCAGGCCGCGCCGCAGACCACCGTCGCGCCCGAGCGCCCGCAGCCGGTGCCGACCGGCGCGGTTCCGCCCGCCGACACTTCGAAGCTCACCGACAAGGACAAGAAGTTCCTGGACGCGCTGAAGAATCAGGGCATCACCGTCTCCAGCCCGGATATCGCGTTGAGCGTCGCGAACTACGTTTGCCAGAGCACGCAGTCCGGTGCGAAGCAGGAGGACATCGTGCCGTTCGTGAACGCGATGGCCGGCTCCGATCCGTCCTTCGATCCGGCCAAGATGCCGGTGGAGAAGGCGGGACAGATCTATATCGACGCCGCTAAGCAGACGTACTGCCAGTGAATTCTCGACGTGGTTACCGACCCCGCCGGTCGCGACCGGCGGGGTGCCTGCTGACCCTCGCGAAGATCGCCGCGGTGATCGCGATCATCATCGTCATCGCGATCATCATCTGGTACATCGCGGCGGGCCGGTACCGGCCGCCGGTCGGACCGACGCCGCCGCCGAAGCGGCCGGATACGCAGTCGGCGAGTTGTCCTGACGTGCAATTGCTTTCGATTCCCGGCACCTGGGAGTCGAACAGCAACGACGATCCGCTCAATCCGACCGCGAATCCGAACTCGTTGATGCTCAACATCTCCCGGCCGGTTCAGCAGGAGTTCCCGAAGGAACGACTCCAGGTGTACACCGTGCCGTACGTCGCGCAGTTCTCCAATCCGGTCGCGCTCCCGCCGGACGGTCAGGCCTCCTACAACGTGAGCCGGTCCGAGGGTGCGCAGCGCGCGGTGGACGCGCTGACGGACATGAACAAGAAATGCCCGCTCACCACCTATGTGATTGCCGGATTCTCGCAGGGCGCGGTCATCGCGGGCGATATCGCCGCATCGATCGGGGCGAACAAGGGCCCGGTGCCGCAGGACCTGGTGCTCGGCGTCATGCTGATCGCCGACGGCCGCCGCACCGGCGAGAACGGGCCGGGGCAGGCCAAGCAGATCGGTTCGCCGATTCCGCAGGGCGTCGGCGCCGAGGTGGCGCTGCGCGGTCTGGACCTGATGGGCATCACCATGACCGGTCCGCGCGACGGCGGTTTCGGCAAACTGGCCGACCGCACCTACACCATTTGCGCCCCAGGCGATTTGATCTGTGACGCACCCCGGCAGGCCCTCAACCCGTTCAATATGATTCCCAGCCTGCTGACGCTGGTGCGGGCCGCGGGCAACCCGGTGCACAGCCTCTACAACAGTTATGTCGTCGACGGCGACGGCACCACCGCGACCCAATGGACGACCAACTGGGCGGAGGGGCTGGTCCAGAACGCCCCGCACCCGAAGCATTCCTGAGCTCGCCCGGCGTCTTGGTCAATTCGCACAGGCCAGACCGGGCGGGCGGGTGTGACCGACCAAGTGAGCCGTGACAACCGCACTCACCTTCTCCGGCACGCTGTAAAGTGCGCTGATGATCGCGACCGCACCGAAGCCCGACCGGTGCGGCGCGCCGGAACTTCGTTGACAGCCAGGAGCATGAGTTCATGACAGAAGCCGCCGCACCGGCCACTACGGCGGATGCTGAGTTGAGCGCGCTGGGCACGCCGCTGCGCAAGTTCCGCTTCGCCGCCGCGGGCGAGGGGAACAAGCAGGAGGGCGGCGCGCGCAAGTTCATCCAAACGGCGCAGCAGGCCGAGGAATACGGTTACGACACCTTCGTGGTGCCCGATCACCTCGGTGACCAGATCGGCCCGATCGCCGCGCTCGGCGCGCTGAGTCAGGCCACCGAGCGGATCCGGCTCGGAACCTCGGTGCTGGCCAACCCATTCCGCCACCCGGTGGTGCTGGCCAAGGATCTGGCCACCATCGACGTGCTGTCGAAGGGCCGGCTCGAGGTCGGCATCGGCGCGGGCTGGAAGCAGGACGAATTCGCGGCCGCCGGAATCGAATACGAGCGGCCGGGGGTGCGGCTCGAACGACTGGACGAGGCGCTGACGATCCTGGACGTGCTGCTGCGCGGCCAGGAATGCAATTTCGACGGCAAGCACTACCAGGTGCACGGCATCAAGGGCACCCCGAGGCCTCGGCAGGGTCCGCGCCCGCCGATCTGCACCGGCGGCGGCGGTCCGCGCATGCTGCGCCTGGCGGCCAAGCACGCCGACATCATCTCCGTCGTTCCGGTGACGACCCAGAACGGCAAGGGTTTGCTCTCCAGCATCACCATCGATAAGGCCATCGAGAAGGTCAACCTGATCAAGGAGGCCGCGGGGGACCGGTTCGCCGAGATCGAGCTGAACTGGGCCATCACCGCGGTCGTCATCACCGACGATCGGGAGAAGACCGCGGAGATGGCGCTCAACGCGTTGGATAGGGGCCTTTCGCCCCTGCTCGAGGTCGACGTCAAGCTCTCGGTCGAAGACATCCTCGCCTCCCCCTATGTGGCGATCGGTTCATTCGAGGAGATCGCCGAGCACATCAAGCGTGTGCGGCAACTCACGTCGATGTCGTATGTGGGTGTGTTCCCAACGCAAATGGATGCTTTCGCGGGTGTGATCCCCCTGCTGCGGGACGAGTGATCCGCTGTTCTCTGTAACATGACTGAGGTTTGAGAACATCTAGCCGATAGCGGTCACCGCGCAGACCGCATTAATCTGCGAGCCTGCTCACGTATTTTGGAGCACCCGCGGGCGATAGCGAGTCGGGGCCTCACAGGTAACAAGCGGCGATGTCGCCGTATTGCTGCGATGTGCCTCGGAGGAGAAGAAGAAGGAATGGAAGAGACTTTCGACGACTACCTGGACGAACACGGGAACATCCGGATTCCCGAAGGTCGCACCCTGGTCGATCACGTCGAGAAGCACACTCGCAACGACGCGAATACGTTGGCGTACCGCTACATCGACTACTCGCGTGAGCGCGACGGCGAGGTGCACGAGCTCACTTGGCAACAGTTCGGGGTCCGGCTGCGCGCGGTGGCCGCTCGACTGCAGCAGGTGACCAACCCGGGCGACCGGGTCGCGATCCTGGCGCCGCAGGGTCTGGACTACGTGGTTTCCTTCTTCGCCGCGATATACGCGGGCACCATCTCGGTGCCGCTGTTCGACCCGGACGAGCCCGGCCACACCGATCGCCTGCACGCGGTGCTCGGCGACTGCGAACCGGCGGCCATCCTCACCGCGAGCTCCTCCGCGGCGGGTGTGCGCCAGTTCTTCCGTTCGCTGCCCGCGCAGCAGCGTCCGCGCATCATCGCGGTGGACGCCATCCCGGACAGCGTCGGCGACACCTGGGTGCGGCCCGATATCGCCATCGACGATATCGCCTACCTGCAGTACACCTCGGGCTCCACCCGGGTTCCGGCCGGTGTGGAGATCACCCACCGGGCCGTCGGCACGAACCTGCTGCAGATGGTCGACGCGATCAACCTGGACTGGAATTCGCGCGGCGTCACCTGGCTGCCGCTGTTCCACGACATGGGTCTGCTGACGGTGATCCTGCCCGCGGTCGGCGGCAAGTACATCACCATCATGTCGCCGAGCGCGTTCGTCAGACGACCGTACCGATGGATCAAGGAACTGGCCGCGGTCTCCGACGGCGCCGGAACCTTCGCCGCCGCACCGAATTTCGCATTCGAACACGCCGCGGCGCGCGGTCTGCCCAAACCGGGGGAATCGCTCGACCTCTCCAATGTCATCGGCCTGATCAACGGCTCCGAGCCGGTGACCACCTCGTCGATGAAGAAGTTCAACGAGGCCTTCGCGCCGTACGGCCTGCCCAAGACGGCGATCAAACCCTGCTACGGCATGGCCGAGGCCACCCTCTTCGTCTCCGCGACCAAGGCCGAGGACGAGGCCAAGGTCACCTATGTGGACCGCGTCGAGCTCAACGCGGGCCGGATGGTGCCGGTCGAGCCCTCGGCCGAAAATGCCATCGCACAGGTGAGCTGCGGTTATGTCGCGCTTTCGCAGTGGGCCGTGATCGTCGATCCGGAGTCGGTGGAGACCGGCGGCCGCGAGGTGCCGGACGGGCACGTCGGCGAGATCTGGCTGCACGGCAACAATATGGGCATCGGCTACTGGGGTCGCCCGGACGAGACCGCCAAAACCTTCCACAACCGGGTCGTGCACCGGCTGCCCGCCAACAGCCACGCGGAAGGCGCTGATCCGGAAGCGAATTGGATGCGCACCGGCGACTACGGCGTCTACCACGACGGCGAGCTGTACATCACCGGCCGGGTGAAAGACCTGGTGATCGTCGACGGCCGCAACCACTACCCGCAGGATCTCGAGTTCTCCGCGCAGGAGGCGAGCAAGGCGCTGCGGCCCGGATTCGTCGCCGCGTTCTCGGTGCCCGCGAATCAGTTGCCCGCCCTCGTTTTCGAACAGGGCAGCCACTCGGGCCTGAAATTCGATGCAGACGACGCCTCCGAACAGCTGGTGATCGTCGCCGAGCGCGGACCGGGCGCGGGCAAGGCCGACCCGCTGCCGATCGCCGACGCGGTGCGCGCGGCCATCTCCCAGCGACACGGCGTCACCGTGCGCGACGTACTGTTGGTGCCCGCCGGCTCGATTCCGCGGACCTCCAGCGGCAAGATCGCCCGGCGCGCCTGCAAGACTGCTTACTTGGAGGGGACGCTGCGCGGTGGTTACACCCAGCAGTCGTTCCCCGATGCACCCGAGGAGTGAACCAGCAAGGGCTGGCTCGACACTTATCCGCCGAGCGTCAGTTCCACGGCGCGGCCGGTACGCAGACAGGTAGCTTGAGGAATTGATGGCTGACAACGAGGGCACGCCCCAGACCGAAATCGTTCCCGCCGCCGCTGATGCGGTCGTGGCGGGAACGTCCGACTTCCTTGTCGGCAACGAGGCGCTGAAAACCGGTGCCACCACGGGTATTTCCGTGTCCGAATTGCGTGAGTGGATGCGCCGGTGGATCGCCGACGCGACCGCGCAGCCGCTCGAGCAGATCACGGTCGACCGGCCGATGGAGGAATTCGGCCTGGCCTCCCGGGATATGCTCGCGCTCGGCGGCGACCTCGAGGACGTCACCGGCGTCGTCGTCACCGCGACCGTCGCATACCAGCATCCGACCATCGCGGCGCTGGCGGAGCGGATCATCAACGGTGAGCCGGAGGTGCCGGAGGAGTCCGCGGACGACGCCTTCTACGCGTCGTACACGCCGGGCGAGGCGCACGATATCGCCATCGTCGGTCTGTCCACCCGGTTGCCGGGTGCGGGCGATACGCCGGAGTCGACGTGGGAGTTCCTGATCAATCGCGGTGATGCGATTCGGGAGCGGCCGGAGGGGCGCTGGTCGGAATTCACCAGCGAGCCCGAGGTGGCCAAGGCCGTCGATGAGGCGAACACTCTGGGTGGGTACCTCGATCAGGAGGTGCTGAAGGGCTTCGACGCGGAGTTCTTCGCCATGTCGCCGATCGAGGTGGAGCGGGTCGATCCGCAGCAGCGGCTGATGATGGAGCTCACCTGGGAGGCGTTGGAGCACGCCAGGATTCCGGCGAGCCAGCTGCGTGGTCAGCCGGTCGGTGTCTTCATCGGATCGACCAGTAATGAATTCCAGCTGATCGCCGCGATGGGTCTGGGCAACAACGATCCGAAAGCGCCGTCTTCGGCGGAGGCGTACGGAATTCTCGGCAGCGTCAGCAGCCTCATCGCGAACCGCGTCTCCTACTTCTTCGATTTCCGTGGCCCGTCGGTGACCCTCGATACCGCGTGCTCCTCGACGCTGGTCGCCGTGCATCAGGGTGTGCAGGCGCTGCGTGCTGGCGAGGCCGACCTGGCCGTGGCTGGTGGTATCAACCTGATCCTCTCGCCGATGGCGACTCTCGGCTTCGACCGGAACGGCGCGGTCGCGAAGAACGGCCGGATCAAGGCGTTCTCCGCCGACGCCGACGGCATGGTGCGGTCCGAGGGCGCGGGCATGGTGGTGCTCAAGCGGCTCGTCGACGCCGAGCGCGACGGTGACCGAATCATGGGCGTCATCAAGGGTTCCGCGGTCAACAACGACGGCCGGTCCAACGGCATCATCGCGCCGAATCCGGTGGCGCAGGCCGAGGTGCTGCGCAAGGCGTACCGGGACGCGGGCATCAAGCCGTCGACGGTCGACTACATCGAGGCACATGGCACCGGCACCCCGATCGGCGACCCGATCGAGGCCGAGGCGCTCGGCAAGGTGGTCGGCCGCGGCCGCGACGACGACAAGCCCGCGCTGCTCGGCTCGGCGAAGACGAACTTCGGACATCTGGAATCCGGCGCGGGCGCGGCCAGCTTGGCCAAGGTGCTGATGGCGTTCCAGCACAACATCATTCCGCCGAATCTCAACTACGTCGGCCCGAGTCCGCATATTCCGTTCGAGCAGTCGCATCTGCAGGTGGTCACCGAGCCGACCGAGTTCCCGCGCTACAGCGGTGTTGCGACCGTTGGTATTTCGGGCTTCGGCTTCGGCGGTACCAATGCGCACGTCGTGGTGCAGGAATACGTGCCGACGCCGGTTGTGCCCGAGGTCTCGGCCGATGCCGATGGCGATATCGAGACCACCGATGTGGTCGCCGAGGCGGAAGCCATTGTGGCGCAGCCGGAACCGGAGTGGTCGGCCGAGCGCACCGAGCCGCTGCCGGTGATCATCGCGGTATCCGGCTACCTGCCGTCGCGCCGCCGTCGCGCCGCCGCCGAACTGGCCGACTGGCTGGAAAGCGAAGCGGGACAGGCGACTCCGCTGGCGGATGTGGCGCGGTCGCTGGCCAAGCGCAGCCACTGGCGTTCGCGCGGCGTCGTGCTGGCGCAGACGCATGCGGAGGCCATCGCCGGATTGCGTGCCATCGCGGCCGGTAAGCCGGGCACCGGCGTATTCACCGCCGACTCGCCCGCTACCCTCGGCCCGGTGTGGGTGCTCGCCGGATTCGGCGCGCAGCACCGCAAGATGGGCAAGCAGCTCTACCAAGAGAATTCGATCTTCCGCAAGGCCGTCGACGAGGTCGACGAGCTGGTGCAGGACGAGGCGGGCTACTCGATCCGGGAAATGTTCCTGGACGACGCACAGGACTACAACGTCGGCACCTCGCAGGTCGGCATCTTCACCATCCAGATCGGCCTTGCCGCGGTGCTGCGCGCGCACGGTGCGGAACCCGAAGCGGTGGTCGGCCATTCGATGGGCGAGGTCGCGGGTGCGTATCTCGCGGGCGGACTGAACCTGGAGGACGCCGTTCGCGTCATCTGTGCGCGTTCGCGCCTGATGGGCGAGGGCGAGGCGATGATCTCCGACGCCGACGTGCGGAATATGGCGATCGTCGAGCTCAGCGCCGCCGATATCGAGCAGCTGCTCACGGATTACCCGGAGGTCGAGACCGCGGTATTCGCCGCGCCGACCAACACCGTGATCGGCGGGCCCAAGGATCAGGTCGAGGCGATCGTCGCGCAGGTCGAGGCGGCGGGCAAATTCGCGCGCATCCTGCCGACCCGCGGCGCGGGCCACACCTCGCAGATGGATCCGCTGCTGGGTGAGCTGGCCGCCGAGCTGGCGGGTATCGAGCCGAGCAAGCTGAAGGCCGGCCTGTACTCGACGGTCAACAAGGAAGAGTTCTACCGGCCCGGCCACGACCCGGTGCACAACGAGGACTACTGGGTCAAGAACATGCGCCACGCGGTGTACTTCACCAACGCGGTGAAGCTCGCCGTCGACACCGGGTACACCACCTTCCTGGAGCTGGCCCCGAATTCCGTTGCGCTGATGCAGGTTCTGGGCACCACCTACGCGGCCGGACTGCACGACGCGCAGCTGATCCCGACCCTGAAGCGCAAGGAGGACGAGTCGGCGGGCGTCATCGCCGCGCTGGCCCAGCTGTACGTGCACGGCCACAAGGTGGACCTGCCGTCGCTGCTGCCCGCGGGCGAATACGCCGACATTCCGCGAACCACGTTCCTGCGCAAGGAATTCTGGCCGAAGGTGCGGATGTCCAGCAGTGGCAGCGCCCGGGTGCCCGGCTCGCATGTCGCGCTGCCGGACGGACGCCACGTCTGGGAGGTGCAGGCCGCGGCGGTGATCGATGCGGCCGAGCTGGTGAAAGCGGCTGCGGCGCAGGTGCTCAGCGATGTTTCGCTCGGCGCGTCGATCCCGCATGCGGCGGTTCCCGGCGCCGGGACGCTGACCACCACGCTCACCCCGCATCCGGGTGGTGCCTCGGTGCAGGTGCATGCCAAGGAGGGCAACGCTTTCCGGCTGCTGCTCGACGCCGTGGTCAGTTCCGGTGCACCGCTGCCCGAACCCGTTGTGGCGCAAGCTGTTCCGGCGGTCGAGGAACAGGCGGCCGATCTGGAGGTCGTCGAAACCTTCGGTGATCGCTGGGATCCGAACGGCAGCCAGACCCTGGAGGCCCGGCTCGCGCTGATCGTCGCCGAATCCATGGGCTACGCGGTCGAGGATCTGCCGATGGAGATCCCGCTGATGGAGCTCGGCCTGGATTCGCTGATGGCCATGCGCATCAAGAACCGGGTCGAATACGAATTCGATATCCCGCAGCTGCAGATCTCCGCCGTGCGCGACGCGAACCTGACCGAGGTCGGCAAGGTGCTGCGCTACGCCGTCGACCACCGCGACGAGGTCCAGGCCATGGCCGATAAGCAGGCCTCGGGCGAGGCCGGGGAGCTCGGTGCGGGTGGCGATTTCGTCACCGCGGCCCGGGCGGCGCTCGCGGCGGGCGAGGATCCGGCGGCCGCGGTTAAGGATGCGGCAGGGGTTGCCGAAAGCGTTGCGGATTCGCAGGCGACTGCGGGTTCGGCGGCTGAGTCGAATACCGATGGTGCCGAAGCGGTTTCGGCTGCGGCGGCAACCGGCGCCGGGTCGGACGCTTCGTCCGCGGCTGAGGTTGCGGGGGCTACCGCACCGGCAGCTTCGCCCGCGGCGCAGGCGGTTTCGCCGGAGGCGGGGCAGTCGGAGCCCGTCGCGGCCGCGACGCCGCTGCCCATCGAGGCGGCCGCGGTCTTCGCCGACGCCGAATCACTCAACGACGACGACAATGTGCCGCCGCGCGATGCGGCCGAGCGGTTGGCGTTCGGTACCTGGGCGGTGGTCACCGGTAAGTCGGCGGGTGGGATCTTCAATACGCTGCCGATTCTCGAGGAGGAGGTCGCCGAGAAGTTGGCGGCCCGACTCACCGAGCGGGTGGGTGCCGAGATCACGGTTGACGATGTGCTCGACTCGGAGACCATCGAGGAGCTGGCCAACGTCGTTCGCGAATTGCAGGACAGCGGTGCCGATCTGGATGGCTTCATCCGTCCGCTGCGGCCACGGGCCGAGGGTTCGAATGCGGTGCCGGTCTTCGTCTTTCACCCGGCGGGCGGCAACACCCTGGTCTACGAGCCGCTGTTGAAGCGATTGCCCGCGAGCACCCCGATGTACGGCTTCGAGCGTGTCGAGGGTTCCATCGAGGAACGGGCTCGCCAATACCTGCCGGAGCTGCGCAAGATTCAGGGCGATGGCCCGTACGTGCTGTACGGCTGGTCGCTCGGTGCGGTGCTCGCGCTGCAGGTCGGTCAGTTGCTGCGGGCCGAGGGCGCGACGGTCGAGTTCGTCGGTCTGATCGATCTGGCCAGGACGGTCGAGGACGAGGACAACAGTCCGGAAGAGCGGATCCGCCGCATCGAGCGCTACCAGGCCTTCGCCAAGAAGACCTATGGCGTGCAGGGCGAATTGGATCGGGAAACGCTGGAAAAACTGGCAGCCGCCGACGACGCCCAGCAGTTCAAGATGATCAGCGATCTGATCAAGATGAGCGATGCGAAGATCCCGGGCGGCGTGCTCGAGCATCAGAAGACGTCGTGGGTCGAAAACCGTGCGCTGCAACAGGTTCGGCCGAGTCGCTACGACGGCAATGTCGTGCTCTACCTCGCGGACCGCTATCACGACGGTGCGATCGAGCTCGAGCCGCGTTTCGCCCACCGGCGACCCAACGGTGGCTGGGACGAATACATCGAGAACCTCGAAATCATCCACATCCCAGGCGATCACCTCCAGATCGTCGACGAACCGCGCGTCGCCAGAATCGGCGCCGACCTGACCGCCAAGCTGGCGGAAATCGAGGCGAAAGGGGCCAAGTGAGCACCACTGCCGAGAAACTCGCCGATCTGCGAAAGCGCCTCGAGTTAGCGCAGGAGCCGGCGGGTGAAGCGGGGGTAGCCAAGCGGGCGAAGAAGGGTATTCCCAGCGCCCGCGACCGGATCAATATGCTGCTGGATCCCGGCACCTTCGTGGAAATCGGTGCGCTGGTGCGTAAGCCCGGTGATCCGTCGGCGCTGTACGGCGACGGCGTTGTCACCGGGCACGGTCTGGTCGACGGCCGTCCGGTCGCGGTGTTCTCCCACGATCAGACCGTGTACGGCGGTTCGGTCGGTGAGATGTTCGGCCGCAAGGTCGCCGGGATCATGGAGTACGCGGCGCGGGTCGGCTGCCCGGTGGTCGGCATCAACGATTCGGGTGGCGCCCGGGTGCAGGAGGCGGTCACGTCGCTGGCCTGGTATGCCGAGCTGGGTCGCCGTCAGGAACCGCTATCCGGTCTGGTGCCGCAGATTTCGATGATCCTCGGCAAATGCGCGGGTGGCGCGGTGTACGCCCCGATCAACACCGATGTGGTGGTGGCGACCGAGGAGGCGTACATGTTCGTCACCGGTCCCAAGGTGATTCGCGAGGTCACCGGCGAGGATGTGAGCCTGGAGGAGCTCGGCGGCGCGCAGAGTCAGGCCGAGTACGGCAATATCCACCATGTCGCCAAGGATGAACAGGCGGCGTTCGAGTGGGTGCGCGACTATCTGAGCTATCTGCCCACCAGCTGCCAGGAATTGGCGCCGATTGTCAATCCGGGTCTGGAGCCGGAGATCACCGAGAGCGATCTGGAGCTGAATTCGCTTGTGCCGGACTCGGATAACGCCGGGTACGACATGCACGACATCCTGCTGCGCATCTTCGACGACGGCGCCTTCCACGAGGTCGGCGCCTCGGCGGGCCGCAATATAATCACCGGATTCGCGCGGGTGGACGGCCGCAGCGTCGGCGTGGTGGCGAATCAGCCGATGGTGTACGCGGGTGCGCTCGATGCCAGGGCCTCGGATAAGGCGGCGCATTTCGTGCGGCTGTGCGACGCGTTCGAGATTCCGCTGGTGTTCGTCGTCGATACGCCCGGCTTCCTACCCGGGGTAGAACAGGAGAAGATCGGCGTCATCAAACGCGGTGGCCGGTTCCTGTTCTCCTTCGTCGAGGCGACGGTGCCGAAGGTGACCGTGGTGATCCGCAAGTCGTACGGCGGCGGTTACGCCGTGATGGGTTCGAAACAGCTCGGCGCGGACGTGAATTTGGCGTGGCCCACCGCGCGCATCGCGGTGATGGGCGCGGAGAGCGCTGTCAGCCTGATCGGCGGCAAGCAAATCGAGGCCGCTCCCGAGGAGCAGCGGGCGGCCATGCGCCAGCAGATGATCGACTTCTACAACGCCACCATGGCGACGCCGTGGGTCGCGGCCGAACGCGGCTATATCGATGCTGTCATCGAACCGTCGGCGACCAGGCTGGAGCTGCGCCGCGCCCTGAAGTTGTTGCGCGACAAGCAGCTTGCGCGCAACCCGCGCAAGCACCACCTGCTGCCGCTCTAGGGATTGCGATCGGGCCGTAACCCGGTGCGGTACGGCCCGATTCGCGAATTCTCAGGCGAGCGAAGCGGATTCGATGACGACGTTATCGACCGGAACGTCCTGGTGCATACCCGCGGAAGAGGTGGCGACGCCGGCGATCTTGTCGACCACCTCGCTGCCCTCCGTCACGGTGCCGAACACCGCGTAACCCCAGCCGGACGGGGTCGGCGCGGAGTGGTTCAGGAAATCGTTGTCGGCGACGTTGATGAAGAACTGCGCGGTGGCCGAGTGCGGGTCGTTGGTGCGCGCCATCGCGACGGTGTACTTGTTGTTCTTCAGGCCGTTGTTGGCCTCGTTCTGAATCGGGGCCTGGGTGCCCTTCTGCTTCATCTCCGGGGTGAAGCCGCCGCCCTGAATCATGAAGCCCGGGATGACGCGGTGGAAGATGGTGCCGCTGTAATGGCCGGAGTTCACGTAGTCCACGAAGTTGCGCACGGTGTTGGGCGCCTTCGCGTCGTCCAGATCCAGGACGATTTTTCCGTAGTTCGTCTCGAGATTCACCTTGGTCATATCTCTACCCTTTCATGCCGGTCTGTTATCGACCCAGCGAAGTCTCGTTTGGCGTCCCTCTGCTGGGGAGCTATGAGCGGGGTCGTGCGCAAACCCTTCGCGGCGAAGCCACGGTGATCAAATCCACCAGCTAGCATTGCCAATCGTGCCCGACGCCGCTACTGCTGTCTTGACCAAGCCGGAGCCCGCTGCCGCGGTCGCTCCGCGCGATTTTCATATCGCGCGTCTGATCGCGCTCATCGCGGGGGTTTTGGGGGCGCTGTTCGCGCTGGCGACACCGTTCCTTCCGGTGACGCAGACGACGGCGGTACTGAACTGGCCGCAGGACGGCAAGCTCGGAAATCTGCAGGCGCCGCTCATGTCGCAGGTGCCGATCGATCTGCGGGCCACCATTCCGTGCTCGGCCGTCGCCCAGCTGCCGCCGCAGGGCGGCATGCTGCTGGCCACCGCGCCGCCGCAGGGCGATCGGGCCGCGCTGGAGGCGATGTTCGTCCGGGTGACGGATACCGCGGTGGATGTGCTCGACCGCAATGCGGTGGTGGCGACGGCGCCGCGCGATCGGATGGGCGAATGTTCGTCGATCGTCATCTCCTCGGATATCAATCGCACGACCGCGGCGTTCGAGGGCCTCAACAACGAGAAGGGCGACCCGATCGAGGGTCAGCTGGTGCCGGATCTGCGCCCGCAGGTGGTCGGCGTCTTCTCCGATCTGCAGGGCGCGGTGCCGCAGGGTCTGTCGTTCAAGATGACGGTGGACACCCGTTTCTCGTCGAGCCCGACCCTGATCAAGCTGGTCGCGATGATCGCGGCGGTGCTCGGCACGGTGATCGCGCTCGGCGCGCTGGCCAGGCTGGACAGCAGTGACGGCCGCGGCCACCGCCGGATCCTGCCGGCCAACTGGCTGAAGCCGACGTGGGCCGACGGCGGTGTGATCGGCATCCTGCTGCTGTGGCATTTCGTCGGTGCGAACACCTCCGACGACGGCTACATCCTGACCATGGTCCGGGTCGCGCCGCACGCGGGCTATATGGCCAACTACTTCCGCTGGTTCGGCGTGCCGGAGGCGCCGTTCGGCTGGTACTACTACGTGATTCAGGCGTTCGCGCAGATCTCCACGGCCAGCCCGTGGGTGCGCCTGCCCGCACTGTTCTGCGCCATCCTCTGCTGGATGGTGATCAGCCGCGAGGTGGTGCCGCGGCTCGGGCGCGGCGTGCGGCACAGCAAGGTGGCGCTGTGGACCGGCGGCCTGGTGTTCCTGGCCTTCTGGCTGCCCTACGACAACGGCCTGCGTTCCGAGCCGATCGTCGCGCTCGGCGCGCTGCTGACCTGGGTTTCCATCGAGCGGGCCATCGCGACCGGGCGGCTGCTGCCCGCCTCGGTGGCGGTGCTGTTCGCCGCGTTCACGCTGGCCGCGGCGCCGACCGGGTTGATGTGTGTGGCAGCGCTGCTCGCCGGTATCCGGCCCATGGTGCGGATCGTGGTGCGTAAGCGGCGGGAATTCCTGGCTCAGGGCTACGGGAAATGGGGTTCGACGCTGCCGCTGCTCGCGCCGATCCTGTCGGCGGGCGTGCTGGTGTTGATCGCGGTTTACACCGATCAGACCTTCGCCGGAATCCAGGAGGCGAACCGGGTCCGGCAGGCGACCGGTCCGAATCTGGCCTGGTACGAGGACTATCTGCGGTACTACTACCTGTTCGTCCAAACGGTCGACGGATCGCTGCCGCGCCGCTTCGCCTTCCTGATCATGCTGCTGTGCCTGTTCACCACCATGCTGGTGCTGTTGCGGCGCAGGCGGGTTCCCGGCATCGCCAGCGCGCCGACCTGGCGGTTGATGGGCGTGGTGTTCGGGACCATCTTCTTCATGATGTTCAACCCGACGAAGTGGACCCACCACTTCGGCGCGTACGCGGGCATTGCCGGATCGCTCGCCGCGGTGACCGCGGTCGCCGTTTCGGCGAGTGCGTTGCGGGCCAGGAAGAATCGCGCGATCTTCCTCGCCGGGTTGTTGTTCGTGCTCGCGTTGTCGTTCTCGGGTATCAACGGCTACTGGTACGTGTCCAGCTTCGGTGTGCCGTGGTACGACAAGCGCATCTCACTGCACGGCTACCAGTCGAATACGTTGATGCTGATCCTGTTCGGGCTGGCGCTGGTGCTGGTCGGCTGGTTCACGCTGCGCGAGGAGTATCTGCCGCCGGAGGCGTCGCCGAAATCCAAGCGCGGCAAGCGGATTCGCAAATTCGCCGCCGTGCCGCTGACCGTTGTCGCCGCGTTCATCGTCGCGGTCGAGGTGTTCTCGCTGGTGAAGGGCGCGGTCCATCAGTACCCCGCGTACTCGCTGGCGCGCTCGAATTTCGATGCGCTGAAGGGCAATACGTGCGGTATCGCCAATGACGTGCTGGTCGAGCCGGACGTCAACGGGGGCAACCTCACTCCGATCGAGGATCCCGCGCATCCGAACAAGAACGGTGACCCGCTGGCCGGACCCGATCCGGTCGGCTTCGACCCGAACGGTGTGGCGAAGGATCTGTCCGCCGACAGCGTCGAGGTCAAGCCGGGTACCGGCAATACGTCCGCCCAGTCGGTCGGCGCGGCCTTCGAGAAGGGGCAGAACGCGGGCACCGGCGGCGGTGAGGGCGTGCGGGGCGTGAACGGCAGCACCGTCGCGCTGCCGTTCGGCCTCGATCCGGCGACGACGCCGGTGATGGGCAGCTACCAGAAAGGCGTTCAGCAGCCCGCGCACCTGACGTCCAGCTGGTATCAGCTGGCGCCGCGTTCGGCGGACAAGCCGCTGGTCGTCATCTCGGCGGCGGGCCGCATCCTGTCCATCGACGACACCGGCGATGTGCTGTACGGCCAGTCGCTGCTGGTCGAATACGGCAAGAAGCAGCCGGACGGCAGCGTCGAGAAGCTCGGCACCTATCTGCCGCGCGATATCGGCCCCGCACCGTCCTGGCGTAACCTGCGCGTCCCGCTCGACAAGATCGATCCGAGCGCCGACGCGGTGCGCATCGTCGCCAACGACCCGATCCTGATCGGTGATCAGTGGCTGGCGTTCACCGCACCGCGGATGCCGAAGCTGGTGTCGCTCAACAGCTTCCTGGGTTCGGAGCAGCCGATCCTGGAGGACTGGGCGGTGGGTCTGCAGTTCCCGTGCCAGCGGCCGCTCGGCCACAAGAACGGTGTCGCCGAGGTGCCGAACTACCGCATCCTGCCGGACCATCCGCTGGCCATCACCTCGACCAACACCTGGCAGGCCGAGGAATTCGGCGGTCTGAACGGTTGGGCGCAGATGTTGGCGCAGTCGGTGACGGTGCCGACCTATCTGAAGAACGACTGGGCCAGGGACTGGGGTTCGCTGGAGCGCTATGACCAGTACGCGGCCGCGACCCCGGCCAAGTTGGAGACCGGCACGGCCGAGCGCTGGGGTTGGTGGACGCCCGGCCGGCTGCGGGTTGGTTAACTCGAGATAGATTCGGCCCGATGCGAATTCGCATCGGGCTCGTCCGCCTCTCCGGGTATTTTCGCCGGTCGTCGGTGCCGCTGGATTCGGGCGCCGGGCCGGTGGTTCCGAATGACACCAGTTTTGGGCGTTCCCGGCGAGTTACCCATGTCCTCGCGAAATCAGTTGTCCTGTAGCGAAATTCGGGGCTACACCTTGGTCATGCGGCAGTGCAGTTCCCGCCGCAGTACCTCCTGATCGGGGAGGCGATTGAGCACACGAAGGATCGCAGGGCGCAATTCCCGCTGCTCCTCCTCGTTGAGCAGACCGACGAGATCGCGCAGATCCATGTCATCGAAGGCCGTCGTCATGGTGCCAGATTACGACGCTACTGGCGGGTCGGCAGCGTTTCGGATCACCGGTCACATGAAGGACAACCGTGTGTCCTGTGCAACTGCGAAAACGTACTGTTTCGCCCGTGTGGTTGACCTGGGCGTTCATCGTCCGGTCACAGTGACGAAACTACGTAAAACTTTGATGTTTAATGCCGCTGGTCGTATTCGTGGCGGGCGGCCAGCACGTCGTCCATTCGGGCCTCCGCCCACCCCTTGATAGCCGCCATTACCGGGCCGAGGCTGCGGCCCAACTCGGTCAGTTCGTAGTCGACGCGGACCGGGACGGCGGCGGTGATCCGGCGCTCGATCAGGCCGTCGCGTTCCAGGCCGCGCAGGGTTTGCGTGAGCATTTTCGGGCTCACGCCCGCGATGATCCTGGCCAGTTCGGCGTAGCGCAGCGGGCCGTCGGCGAGGGCGTTCAGCACCAGGCTCACCCATTTGTCGCTGATCCGGTCGAGCAGTTGACGGGCCGGGCATTCGGCCAGGTAGGCGTCGTACCGCTGTTTTTCCCGGTCACGGCGTTGCGCGGCGGTGGACGTCGGCATCTGCTCACCTCTCTGCCCGTTACGTACTTCTGGGTAACTACTACCCATTGGATAGTACAGCGGCTTAGGTTCGAGTGGACAGGAAGGAAAAGTCATGCGAGCAGTAGTCGTCCGGCGGCCCGGTCCGGAAGCCGTCGCCGAGGTCGTCGAGGTGCCGACGCCGGAGCCCGGTCGCGCCTCGGTGCGCATCAAAGTCGCTGCGGCAACGGTGAATCCGGTGGATCTGCTGGTGCGCGACGGGATCGGCGGCACCGCGTTCGCCGCGTCGCGCGAACAGTGGGGGCTCGGTTGGGATGTCGCGGGAGTCATCGACGCCGTCGGCGCCGACGTCACCGAATTCGTTGTGGGACAGCGGGTTATCGGCGTCAGCGACCGCCTCGACGTATCGTTGGCGGCGCAGGCGGACTATGTCGTGCTGGAGGCCGTCAATGTCGCGCCCGCACCTATCGGAGTGGATCCCGTTGCCGCGGCGACAATTCCGCTCAACGGGCTCACCGCGCTCCAGGGCCTGGCCGCCCTCGGCCTGCGGCCCGGCGACAGCCTGCTGGTCACCGGCGCGGCGGGCGCCGTCGGCGGCTATGCCGTCGAACTCGCCGCGGCACAGGGCATTCGGGTAATCGCCACAGCCGCCACCGCCGACGAACCAACCGTCCGAGCTCTGGGTGCAACCGATTTCATCCCCCGTGAAGCCGAACTACCCGACGCCGCCCGCGACCTCGTCCCCGGCGGCGTCGACGCCGCCTTCGACGCCGCCGCCCTCGGCCCCCAAACCCTCGCCGCCGTCCGAGGCGCAGGCAAATTCGTCTCCATCAACGTCGCCGCCACCCCAATCCCCTTGCGCGGCACCACCGTAACCACCACCCTGATCCGCGCCGACCGCCCCCAACTCGACAACTTGGTCACCCTCGCCGACGCAGGCAAGCTAACCCTCCGCGTCGCGGAAACCTACCCCCTGGAGGAGGTTGCCGTGGCACATAAACGCCTCCAAGCAGGCGGTATCCGAGGCCGCCTCGTCCTGGTGCCTTAGGCATCCCTCGGTATCGCAAATGATCACGCGCCACCACCGAGTTCGCGGCGCAGAACCTCCTCGGATCTGGTCGCGAAATCGGGGCCTGCCTCGATACTCCCGGCGAAGGACAAGCGTCGTTTCGGGGTTGCCGTGCGCTGGTCGGTGGACTGACCATGGCTGGCGACCAACCGCAGGACGACAGGACGAAGGTCCCGCTGCTCTTCATCGGTCAACAGCCGAACGAGCTCGGGCAGGTCCATCGGACCTACTTCACTCGGATTGGGGCGTCTTTGGCCCAGCCGGAACGGGTTTCGACGGTTACGGCGATTTGGGCCGGGGCGGCGTTCTTGGCGTAGGGGGTGAATTTTTCGAGGGAGCCCCAGTCGCGGGACCAGTTGTGGTCGAGGTAGGCGGGGACGGTTTGGGAGCGCAGGAGCAGGCCGGTCCAGCCGAGGGGGCCGCCGCCGATATCGTCTTGCCAGGCGTTGGCGGCGTCCTGGCCGACCCGGTCGGGGAGGATCCGCCACTTCGGGACCTCGGCGACGCCGTCGTGGTGGTTGAACGGACGCTGGCACGGGAAGGCGAGCCCGACGTGCCAGTCGAGCAGCACCGGATCGCCGGAGCCCTTCGGATCATCCGGTTTCACAACGGAATTCAGCGTCGCCAGGCGCGGCAGCCGGGGTGGGGTTACGGCCAGCCAGATCCGCGGGGTGATGTCGCGGTCCTCGGCGACGATGCGCACCGCGTTCACCTCGGCGGGCAGGCTGTCCAGCGGCACCCGCAGGTTGCGCCAGGACGGTGCGGGGCCGATATCCAGCGGCAGGATCGAGCCGAGGATGCGCACGGTGCCATCCGCGTCGCGGACGCCGTATTCGAGTTTCAGATCCGCGCCGTAGGTGCTCACCCCGTCGGAGTTGACGGAGTGGATGCGGCCCGCCGCCGTGATGGCGAGCACCTTGTACGCGGGATCGTTGCGCACGCTGTTCAGATCGAGGTGGTACCAGTGCGAGGTGAGGGTGGCGACCTTCTGCTCATCGGTCGTATAGCTGCCCATGACGGGCGTGCGGGCCGCGTCCAGCCCGAAGGGCAGCGCGACGGTGCTGCCGTTGATTCCGGCCTGGGTGGTGGTGCCGCCGCCGGTGCCCGCGCCGGTGGTGCGGGTGGTTTTGTTCTTGGAGTTGGAGTCGATCGAGTTGGCGCCGCCGGTGGCGGTCTCGTCGGCGTCGGCGGTCAGATCGGTCGCGACCCCGTTGGGCGTGAAACCCGTTGACTGCGCGGACAATCCGTCGGCGGGGGCGGCGTCGTACGGTGACAGCAGCGAGTCGGCGGTATCGGTTTCCACCAGGACCTCGTCGGCCAGCCCGCACGGTTTGCCCGCGATCGATTCGAAGTTCTGCTTGCCGACGGAGTAGGCCGGGTACTGGACGACCGCCGCCTTGGCCAGCGAGGCCACCTCGAACAGCACGAGCACGGCCGCGGCGATGGTCAGTGGCGCCGAGGCGAAACGGTCGAAACGCGTTGTGCCCTTTTCCCTGTCGTTGCGGTAGGGCTCGCGGTAGTGCTCCCACACCGCCCACAGCAGCGCGAGCCCGCTCAACCCGAGGAACAGGGTGGATACGCCCTTACCGGCGATCAGCGGCGCCTTGTCGAACCACGGCACGCCGTAGCTCGAGACGTACCACCACCCGTTGGGGCCGGTGAACGTCACCGCGAGCAGGAAGAGCACCGCGGCGGCGAACAGCGCCCGGTTGCGCGGCGAACGAATTCCGTCGCTGCCCACCGCGACAGCGGCGAGCGCCGCCAGCGATCCGGCCAGCCCGGCGTATACGCCGAAGTGGTGGGTCCACTTGGTCGGCGTGAACATCATCAAAATCAGTGAGGCGAAGACGATTCCGAGTATCCGCACCGACGGTCCGCGCGAGGTGCCGGGAATCCGGCTCTTGCGCAACACCTGCAGCACGCAGACCAGCAGGCACAGCAGCATGACGAGCACGCCGAAGCGCCGGGCCAGCGATCCGTCGGGGGAGAGCATCAGCAGCGAATCCCACCGCGTGCGTTCGTCGAACCAGGCCACATTCGGCCCGATGATCTTGCGCACCCGGGTGGCCTCCAGCACGGTGGCCAGCGTCTGATCCGCGAAAACCACCACGAGCACCAGGGTTCCGGCCGCCAGCCCCGGTGCGAGCAGCGCGGCATACCGGAAGATCGCGGGTCCGGACCCGAGGCGGGCCCGCTTGATGATGAGCTGCAGCACCGGCCGTGAACCCGCGATAAGCGCTGCGACACAGATCAATCCGGTCGGGCCTGCGGCCAGCGAGAAGGCGGCGATGAGCACCGCGGCCGCGGCGGGCAGCAGGCGGCCGGTGGCGATGGCGCGCTCGATGGCGCACCAGGTGAGCAGCGCGCCCGCGGCGATCAGCGGTTCCGGGCGCAGGCCGTTGTTGTACGGCAGCCAGAACGCCAGGAACACCAAACCCGCTGTCCAGAGCGCGATCCGGTTGCGCCGCACCCGAGCGCCCAAGCGCGGCAACACCTCCCGGCTGATCACCAGCCAGCAGGTGATGCCCGCGGCCAGCGCGGGCAGCCGCATCCACGGGCTGGCGTCGGTGATCCTGGTCATCCACGCCAGCACCTCGTACGACCAGCCGAATGGCGCCTCGGGCACCGCGAACCAGCGGTAGTAGTTCGACATATAGCCCGAAGGTTCGGAAACCCTGGCCATATTCAGGATGTAGCCGTCGTCGGAAGTATTGGCGCCGATGAAATGCCACAGCAGCAGCGTGCCGAGCACGACGGCGTCGCCGGCGGTGAACCGCCACCAGTGCGCAGGCAGGAAACGGCGGGCCCGGCGACCGTCGACGGTGTCCAGCAGATGCAGTGCGATCAGCGCGATGACGGTGCATACGCCCGCCGCGATCATGACCGCCAGCTTCAGCCAGGTCGGGGTGGAGGAGAAGCGCGAATCGATATCGATGTGCATGTTCGCGCCGGCGAGCTGATCGGACTTCAGATCGGTGAAGACGCCGACCACCTGCGGGCGGACATCCCGGGCGACGGTATTGCGGAATGCGGTGCCGTCCAACCGGTGTGCCCCGACGAATTCGACGGTGGTCGCGGCATCGGTGGAGCTGATGACGATCTGCTGGCAGCCCGCCAGCTCCGCGACCGGGGCGGAGAGCATCGGGATATCGCGCAGCAGCACCGACAGCGTGCCGTCGGCCACCGAAACCACCAGGCCCTTGGTGGCCGCCTGGCCGGAGGCCACCGGAACCGTCGAAACGACCGTCCCCGCCGACCCGATCGCGGGCAGCAGCGAGCACGGCAGCGTCGCGTCCAGCCGCAGCGGCACATAGGAGACCAGCGGCGCTGTCACGCTCGGATCGCCCGCCTGCGGCCAGTCCAGCGTCGCCCGGTCCTCGCGCACCGGCAGCAGCGGGGTCAGCAGCGCCAGCACGAAACCGAGTAAGCCGGTGACGATGGCGATCAGGCGGTTACGGGTGAACGCTCGATTTGCGGGGTCCGGTCGCACGGACGTTGATGCTATCCATCCGTCGCGGCGTTTCCCGCCAGCGCGGCGCATTTCGCGTTCAGCGGAGGTCGTCGACATCGCGGACCCTCGTCTCCCTGTCGCGGCGCATCCTGGCAGCTCGGCGCTCTACCGGACCGTGACCAGGGTGAACGGGCCGATATCGGTGACGGTGAAGCGCGGGTCGGTGAACAGTTTCTTCGGGAAGCTCACCGTGTAGCGCTCGACGTTCGGATCGTTGGGATAGACGTCCCTGGACAGTTTCAGGGTGTATTCGTCCCCGGCGCGGCGGAACAGGAAGGCGTCGGGCGCTCGCCACGGGCATTTGCCGAGCGCGTCGAGCAGTGCCGTGGACGAGTCGAGTTTGCTCCACCGCCCGATGGTGTCGGCGCGGGCGGCGAAATCGGCGAGGGGATTGGCGTAGTGCGAGGTCAGCGCCTGGAAGCCGTAGTAGGGATAGAAGGAGAGGAAGCTCGTATCCGCGGTCAGCACAACGGAATCCGCGCGCGGGCGGCCGGTCTGGGCCTGCAGCGCGGCATCGATCTGGCGGTAGAACCACACCGGCGACGGGTTGCGTTCGTCCGCACGGTCGCCGTTGCCGTCGGTGTCGGTGTACGCGACGGTGATCTCCGCGGTCAGCACCCGCGGAATGTTCTGGGAGAACGCCAGCGCGCCGAGGACGGCCAGGGCGGCGGCCACCGCGCGGAATCGGGGCGGTTCGTTCAGCGCCTGATAGATGGCGCGCGCGCCCTCCACGAAGCCGAATGCGCCCGCGGCGGCGAGCAACACCTGCAGGACGGGCTCGAGCCGGAAGGAGAGCAGGGTGGTGCCCGCCGCCGTCGCGACCATCGACAGCAGCGTCCACAGGTAGATCGCGACCACGCCGATGCCGAGCGACTGCGCCCGGCGCGACGAGCCCGCGCGCAGCACCAGCCATACCGTGCCGAGCAGGCACAGCGCGCCGAGCAGTGAGAAATCCACCATCGGCAGCGGGAGTTCGGCGCCTGATTCGGGCAGGTAGTGGAATGCCGAACCCTTGAATCGGGTGCCGCCGCCGAGCATTTTGAGCAGGAAGGGCACATACACGATCAACCCGATGAGCATCGCGATCGCGCCGATCACGATCAGCCGCAGGATCGGTTGCCCGGCCGCCTGCCAGATCGAGCCCGAATTCCCTTCGCGCCGAGCCTGATTCGCGACATACCTGGCCCGCACCGCCAGCCCGGCCGCGATGAGCGCCATCAATACGACGGCGAAGGCCGCGACCGCGGTGTACAGCGTGTAGAACGTGGCGGACAGGCCGATGAACAGGCCGGTCCCGACCACCGCGCCCCAACCGCCGGCGGTGCCGCTTACCGCATCGGTTGTAGATGAATTTACCTCTGCCGCAACATTTTCCATCTCGACCGAGACCGGATCGCGCCAAACCGACCGCTCCAGTGGCCGATACAGCGCCCCCCAAGCGAGCACCAGCACCGGAGGCAACAGGATGACCAGCACGGCGCTGTACGCCTCCGGCGCGGCATAGGCGACCGCGACCGCCGTGACGGCTGCGCTCACCGCGATGGCCCATTCCGCACGAATCAGCTTGGACCACAGCACATATCCGATGACCGACGCCACCGCGAGCGACCCGATCGCGTACGGTTTGAAGGCCTCCCAGCCCGGCATGCCCAACAGATTCGCGACCCGTCCACCGATCCAGAACCAGCCGGCCGGATAGAACGGAGGCAGATCCGCGTAGGTCATATCGTGCAGTGCCGCACTGTCGGTGAGCCGCGTCAGATATTCGGTCCGGAACTCCTGATCAACCGAAACCCCATACAGGTAGAGCTTCGTCGCCGCCAACGGCATGCCGAGCGTCACCGTGACGAACGTCGAAATCCCGCCCCACGTCAGCAGTTTCGCCACCCACGGCCATCGCCGCACCCGAGTCAACCAGATCGCGGCGATCACCAGCACCGCCGCGAAAACCTGCCCCACCGTCGTCAACGCCCGAGTCACATTGGAGGAGTTGAACGCGGGCCAGTGCACCATCGAAAACGCCGTCAGCCCAACCGCCGTCACCCCCACCGCGACAACCGCCGCCAGCACCGCCTCACCGAGCGCACCACCGACCTGCCGGGCCAACAGGGACGTCCGCCCTCGGACCGGAACCTGCTCGATCACGCGCACTCCGCCTCCGGATTACTCGACTGGTTGTTTCGCCGAGTCAGCCTAATAGGCACTACCGGACGGAGCCTTGTCCTCAGCACACACCGGGCCGCGTCACCGATGCCTGGCGAGTGCGTCTTCGCCAGGCACTAGCTCGAATCCATCGCAGTGTTTTGGCGCGATCTGCCGGAAATGCCGATGGTCCAGCGTCGCGATTCTGGCGATACCCAAGCGCTCCGCCACGGCGACGACCGATGCATCGGCTGCGCCGAGCGGGAAGTTGCCGTATTTGTCGACCAGATCCGCCATCCGGCCGTAATCGGCCGGAGTATGCGGTTCTACCCGAAGTTCCTCGGCCTCCAATGAGCGTAGGAAACGTGCCTCGATTTCGGATCCGAGTTTTGACAGCATGTAGCAGACCTCGGTCACAATCGTTGCCGGAACGATCAGCGGGCCGGGTTCGTTGCCGAGCATTGCGACAGATCGCATGATCGTGATCACGCCTATTAACGGCCGCCAAGAGCGGCCCGGTGTCGCAGACGATCATTCACGGCCGCCGAGTTCGCGCCAGAGAACCTCCTGGGAAGTGGCAGCGAAATCGGGCGCGGCTTCGGCTATACCTTCGAAGGACAGGCGACGCCTGGCGGGCGTCGCCTCTGACTTCGTTTCGACGAGGCGGCCATGGCTCGCGACGAGCCTGAGCACGACTGGACGAAGATCCTCCTGCTCTTCCTCGGTCAGTAGACCGACAAGCTCGCGGAAATTCATATGCTCGTAGGCCGCTGTCATGACCGCCAGGGTACCTCTGCCCTGATCAGATCGGCAGTTTGCGGAAGATCGGGCGGGGGACGTGGCGCAGGATCATCATCAGGAAGCGGATGGGGCCGGGGACCCAGATGAGCTCCTTACCCTTGTCGGAGGCCGAAACGGCAAGGGTCGCAACGTCTTCCTTGTTGACGGTGAGTCCGTTCTCCTTGGCGTGGGCGGACAGTTTGGTGCGCACCATGCCGGGGCGCACGACGAGCACCCGCGGGCCGAACGGCCGCAGCGCCTCGCCGAGGCCCAGGTAGAACCCGTCGAGTCCGGCCTTGGTCGAGCCGTAGACGAAGTTGAATCGGCGCACCCGCTCGCCGGACACCGAGGACATGGCGATGATCCGCCCGTAGCCCTGCGCCTTCATCTTCTCGCCGAGCAGCACGCCGACGGAAACCGCTGCGGTGTAATTGATTCCGGCCATCTGCACGGCCTTGCGCTGGTCCTGCCAGAACACCTCGCCGTCGCCGTCGATGCCGAAGGCGACGATGGCGACATCGACGTCACCGGCGGCCCACGCCTCGTCGATGACCTTCGGATGGCTTTCGGTGTCGAGCGCGTCGAAGTCGACGACCTGGACCTCGCTCGCCCCGGCCGCCTTCATCTGCGCGACGGCGTCCTCGCGCAGCGGGTCGCCGGGCAGCGCGGCCAGAATGATCCGCGCCGGACCCTTGCGCAGGTATTCGGCGCAGATCGCCAGACCGATTTCGGATGTGCCGCCCAGCAGCAGAATCGACTGGGGGTTGCCAACGGCATTGATCACTGAAGCTCCAGCCTTCTCGCCATGTCGGACATGAAAACGCCTGTGGGATCGACACTTCGGCGGACCTTGATCCACTCGTCGATCCGCGGGTACATCTGGTGGAAGGTTTCCGCGGTGGTCCGCGAATCCTTCGCGGTGTAGAGCCTGCCGCCGAATTCCAGTACGCGCCTGTCCAATCCGCTGACGAACTCGTTGAGTCCGGTCGTGATCGGGAAGTCGACGCAGATGTTCCAGCCCGGCATCGGGAAGCTCAGCGGCGCTTGGTTTCCCGGGCCGAACAGCTTGAAAACGTTGAGGAACGAATAGAATCCGGATCGCTGGATATCGACGATGATCCGCTTGAATTCGTCCACCGACTCCGGCGGCACCACGAACTGGTACTGCAGGAATCCCTTGTTGCCGTAAGCGCGGTTCCACTCCCCGAACATGTCGAGCGGGTGATAGAACTGCGTCAGGTTCTGCACCTTGCCGCGGTAGGTGCCCGACTTGCGGTACCAGAGCTCCCCGATCGGCGAGAACGTGTACTTGTTCGCCAGTCCGTTCGGGAAGACGTCCGGCAGCGTCAGGAAGGTCTTCCCGTTGAACCGCAGCGGATCCTTGCGCAACTTCTTCGGCAGCTGGTCGAGTTTGGCCAGGTTGCCGCGCGAGATGGCGGCCCGGCCCAGCTTGGGCGCCGGGCTGATCGCGTCGAACCAGGCCGAGCTGTATTCGTAGCGGTCCTCCGAGCCGTCGCTGTGGAAGGCGATGGTGTCGTCCAGCGTCGGCGTCACATCGCCGTCGGCGATGAAGTACGCGGTCTCAGTGGGCGTCATCTCGATGGTCGCGCGCAGGATGATGCCGGTGAGTCCGCAGCCGCCGACGGTGGCCCAGAACAGTTTGGCGTTGCGCTTCGGGGTGATGTGCTGCACCTGCCCGTCGGCGGTCAGCAGGTCGAGCGAGCGCACGTGGTTGCCGAAGCTGCCCGCGCTGTGGTGGTTCTTGCCGTGGATATCGGAGGCGATGGCACCGCCGACGGTGACCTGCCGGGTGCCCGGTAGCACCGGAACCCACAGGCCGAACGGGAGCGCCGCCTTCATCAGCTGGTCCAGGTTCACGCCCGCGTCCACGTCGACCAGGCGGGAATCGCGGTCGATGCGGTGGATCTTGTTCAGCGCGGTCATGTCGATGACCAGTCCGCCCGCGTTCTGGGCGTTGTCGCCGTAGGAGCGGGCCAGGCCGCGGGCGATAACGCCGCGACGCAGATGGACGGGCTTGGCGTCGTTGTCCTCGGCGACCATGGCGACGGCCTTGGCGATCAGCTCCGGATCGCTGGTCGAGAGCACTTCGGCGGTGGTTGGTGCGGTGCGACCCCAGCCCGTCAACGACCTGGCCTGCGTGGGCAGTGCGGACGTGCCCTCGGCGGCGGTGTCGGTTTCGGTGGGGGCCATCGAATGCCGCATCGCGGAGCGATCCGTTGAGGGGTCGGGCGACGGGCGGGCAGCTTTCGTGGACATCGGGATAGAGGCTACAGGTATGACGCGTTCTGGGGCCGCTCTCTACTGACTCCCCGGTATCGGATCCGCATCACACCCGGGGTCGGCGTTACGCTCGTCGGCGTGCCTGCCGAACCACATCTGCCGCTGCCGGTAGAACTGCCGCTGGTCGACGAGCCGGGCGGTACCGATGTCGATCTGAAAACGCAGATCATCCGGTTCGCGTTGACCGGTGGGTTCTCCGCGATCGTCGATTTCGGGCTGTACAGCCTGCTGTTCAACCTGATCGGGCTGCCGCGCGAGATCGCGAAGTCGATCAGCTTCATCGCGGGCACGACGACGGCCTATCTGATCAACCGCCGGTGGACGTTCAAGGCCGAGCCGAGCCGGGCCCGCTTCGTCGCGGTGGTGATCCTCTACGCCATCACCTTCGCCGTTCAGGTGGGTATCAACGCCGTGTTGTACGACACGTTGCCGCAGGCGTGGTGGCGGCAGATCTTCGCGTTCTGCGTCGCGCAGGGCACGGCGACGGTCATCAATTTCGTGGTGCAGCGCGCGGTGATCTTCAAGATCCATTGACGCCGCCGATCGAACGCGGGCCCCGGTGGCTCATGTGCGGCTGGTGACCGCCGCGGCGTCGTTGCAAGCACGTCGGCCGGTCGAGCATGAGGTCGGAGCCCGCGGACGGGTCTTATGGGGCCATGGCCGGCTCCGCTCGGCGCGCTTCGGCTTTCGCGCCGAAGTAGTCACCGCCCTTGGCTCGCGGACTGTCGGTGCCCCACTCGCGCGCCTCGCGGGTGGCCGGCACCAGATGCGGAATGTGCTTGCGGCAGTGGATATATGCCTCTTCCACATCCACCACCACCCAACGTTCGGCGATGCGGCCGCGCAGGCTGCGCCGCTCCGGCAGGCCGGGGACGCTGCGGCGCAGCGTCTCGTCCTCGATGATCCGGGCCGAGCCGTTGATATGCAGGCCGATCAGGTCCCGCACGAAATCGATGAGCAGGATGCCGACGTGCGGATTCTCCAGAATATTGCCGAGGCTCGCCATCACGCCGTTGCCGCGATATTCCGGATAGGCAATCGTGCGTTCGTCGATGACGTGCAGAAAGCCGGGTAGTCCGGCGCGGAAGCTTGCGTCGCATTCGCCGTGCTTGTCGGAGGTGGCGATGAAGGCCATATCCATCCGGGCGATGAAATCGATCATGGTGCGGTTCAGGTGATCGAGTACTTGGTCGTCGTAGAAGCGCTGGGCTCGGTCCTGCGAACCGTACCTGTCCTGCAGGTCGCGTTCGCCGTCACTGCCGCATCGCATACCGGGCATCGAGCCCCCTCGAGTAGCTGGAGTTCGGATACCGCCGATTCGCCATCGAACCGGCCGGTAAGCCGAATCCCGGTCCATTTTATTCGACTTTACGGAGCAAAGCTACGAAATCCATGTTGAGAATGCACCGAATGCTTTGTTAGCGCAAGGGATTCCGGATGTTAGCCGGAATCCGACCGGCCGGATTGTTGATTGGGGCAGTACTACTGATTTCGTGAGAACATGGGTAACTCGTCGGGGACGCCCAAAAGTCCTGTTGCGCCTGGCCGCCAGCCCGGTTTGGGACTCAAGAGGCTCTTACGACCGGCGAAAATACGCGGAGAGGCGGGGGAGCCGGGGTCAGCGTTACCGGTACGCCGTTGAAGACCGCGTTGCCGGATGGCGCGTCCAGCACCGAATCATCGGTCAGCACATTGGCATTGACGCCGGCGTGGGCGCGGGCCACCGCCTGCGCGCTCTCGGCGTGACCCCAGCCGTGCGGCAGGCTCACCACGCCGGGCATGATGGCCTCGGTCGGCTCCAGCGGCACCGTCAGCGTACCCGCGGCAGACTTCACCACCGCGTGCCCACCGAGCCCGAGCCGGTCCACATCGGCCGGATTGATCTGCAGCGTACAGGTATTCGAGCCGCTGACCAGCGTCGCGACATTGTGCATCCAGCTGTTGTTGGAGCGCAGCTGCCGCCGCCCGATCAGCACGACGTCCGGCGCGGTATCGGCCAGCCGGGCCAGCAACCGCGCGACGTCGTCCAGCAACTCGCGCGGGGCCAGCTCCACCCGGCGCGATTCGGTACGCAGCGCGCCTGGCAGCCGAGGCCGCAGCGGACCGAGGTCGATGCCGTGCGGATTATCAAGCAGCACTTGCAGATTCAGTTCTCCGCCGGCCCATTCACCGTACGGTCCGAGGCGCAGCATCATATCGATTCGCTGTTCGGTGCTGTCGGCGCCGAGCAATTCGCCGCGGCGCTGCGCCAGACCCGCCTTCTGCAGCGTTGTCATGATGATCAGCTCATCCACCATGGCGAGCGGATTCGCCGCGCCGGAATGCGGTTGCCCCTGCACCGCGGCCGCCAGCCTGGCCAGGATCTCGGATTCGCCGGGGCGATCGCCGAGCGGGATCAGCGGCCGCGAGTACCTGGCGTAGTTGCGCACCGCGAACTGCAGCAGCGCGAAATCGTAGTGCGGCGACTGCAGGGTGCGCGGCGGCGGCAGGATGACGTCGGCGTGCCTGGTGGTCTCGTTCAGGTAGCGGTCGACGCTGACCATGAATTCCAGTTCGGCGCAGGCCGTGTCGAGTCGGGCGCCGCTCGGTGCGGAGAGCACCGGATTGCCCGCGACGGTGATCAGCGCGCGCACCTGACCTTCGCCAGGGGTGAGTATCTCGTCGGCCAGGGTGCCCACCGGGAGCTCGCCCATGGCCTCCGGCAATCCGCGCACCCGGCTGGTCCAGCGGCCGACGCGGAACGGTTTGCTGCGCGCGATCCCGCCGGTTGCCGCGGTGGCGAACATCGCGCCGCCGGGCCGGTCCAGGTTACCGGTGAGCACGTTGAGCACGTCGACCAGCCACTGCGTCAGCGTGCCGAATTCCGCTGTGCAGGTGCCGATTCGGGCGTAGACGGCCGCGGTCGGCGCGGCCGCGAGTTCGCGGGCGAGCCGCACGACGGTTTCGGCCGGTATGCCGGTGCGCGCCGCGACCGCCTCCGGCGGGAAATCCGCGGCGGCCGCCCGCACCTCGTCCAGGCCGTTCGCCTCGACCCGCACATCGGTCAAACCCTCGGCGAAAAGCGTGTGCACGATGCCGAACAGCAGGTAAGCATCGCTGCCCGGGCGGATGAACAGATGTTCGTCGGCCAGTTTCGCGGTGCGGGTGCGCCGCGGATCGATGACGACGAACCGGCCGCCGCGCCGCTGCAGCGCCTTCAATCGACCCGGGAAATCCGGTGCGGTGCACAGCGATCCGTTCGATTCCAGCGGGTTCGCGCCGAGCATGAGCAGATAGTCGGTGCGGTCGAGGTCGGGCACCGGCACGGTGAGCGGGTCACCGAACATGAGCCCGCTCGCCACCTGCTTGGGCATCTGGTCCGCGGTGCTCGCGGAGTAGATATTGCGCGACCCCAATGCCCTGGCCAGCACCGGGACATACAGCGCACCGGCGACCGTGTGCGCATTGGGATTGCCCAGATACAGCGCGGCGGACTGCTTTCCGTATTGGCCGACGACCGCGGCGAGCCGTTCGGCGATGAGCTCGAACGCCTCGGTCCAGCCCGCGGTGCGCCACGCGCCGGTCGCGCGGTCCCGGATCATCGGTTCGGTCAGCCGGTCCGGATCCTCGTCGAGATGTCCGAGGCTGGCGCCCTTGGGACAGATGAACCCGTTGCTGAACGGATCCGCCTTGTCGCCGCGCACCGAGGTGACGTGGTCGTCGGGGTCGATGCCGATCTCGAGACCGCACACGGCCTCGCATAGCGGACAGGTGCGCAACAGGTTCCGGGCCATAGCTAATGCTCTCGCACGATCGGGAGATCTGAAACACATCGCTACGCGGCAAACCCAAAAAGACCGATACCCGAGGGGTATCGGTCTGAGGCGGCCCTTGCGGAGTGGGCCGGTTCAGCAGGTTATGGCTGGAAGACCAGCATCGCGTAGCGATTCAATGGGGGGCGGTGGTCGGGTGACGGGTGGGCCTGCTCTTCAGCAGGCCACGGAGGTGAGCCTGGTGCGGCGGTTGGCACGGGCCGAGCGCACCGCGGCGCCGATCGCGACCACCGGCGGCAGCCAGCGCGCCTCGGCGGGCGAGATACCCCAGCAGGCCGAGCCGGCCGAGAGCTGGGTGGGCGGCAGCGGGATGCCCGCGCCGTCGGTGTAGACGACCGCGCCGGCCTCGCGCAGCGCCTCGATCGCCATGGCCGCCTTGCCGACCGCGGTGACCAGGTGGATCTCCCGGCGCTCCGGGCCGGGGATCTCGATGACCGGGCCGGAGAGGTTGTTGGCCCGGAGGAACCGGCGCACCTCGCCGGCGAGCTCGCCGCAGACCTCGATGCCCGAGAGATCGGCATCGGTGATCAGGCAAAGCCCGTTGGCCGTTTCGGCAACCGTCCATCCGCGCTCGGTGTAGTCCTGCGCGGCAGCGGTCATGTCCGCCGCCGAGATGGAAGTCGGAAACGTCGTACGCACTGTTATCTCCATTCCCCGATAGATCTGGGTCCTGCTTCATGGGTGCTATCGGGTCGCGAGGTCGGCAGTGTTACGCGCTGAAACAGTTTTTCTTCACGAGTGTTGTATTCGTCTCATTCACTAGGGTTTTGGTAGCCGATGGCTATTGAATTCGACTGGCTTCGGCCGCGGAATGCGGGGAGGATTCCGGCATGACCGATGAGTCCGACGGCGCCGTACCGGATTCGGAGGAGTACGTAGCCGAATCTCGTTGGATTACTTGGAAGGAGTCCGCGGCCCGGCGCTTCACCCGCGCCGCGGTCGCGGCCGAGTCGCCCGCCGAACCCTTCCGCAGCCCGCGGGCGTTCGGGGTGTGGAGCGTCGAAGCGGCGCGCGGACTGCTCGACGTGCAGTTCCGCCGTCCGGCCACGGTGACGTTGCTGCCGCTGGCCTACATACTCGGCCTGGCCTTCGCCTTCGGCACGCCGATCGCGCTGACGGTTTTGATATGGCGGCATTCGGTGTTGCTCGGGGTGCTCGCCGCGCTGATCGCGCTGCCGTTGGCGTTGACCATCGCCGCCGCCGTCCGGCTGATGCTGGAATTCCTGGTGAACGCGGCGCTGCTGGCGAGCCGGGTCGAGCACATCAGCGAACTCGCCGATGACCTGTTCCAGGCGCTGTCGGATGTGGCCGAACCGGTCAACCAGCTCTCCGAGGACGTTCGGGCGGTGCAGTTCTGGCGGTTCCGCAAGCGCGGTCCGCGCAAGTAGCCGCCGAAATGCCAGGTACGCCAAACCTGTTCGGCATTGCGATGACAGTGGCGTACCTGCGCCACCTACCGTGACCATGACCAGTTCAACTGTGAAACAATGCGTTTCGAATATCCGGATGTTCAGATCTGGTACGCACTTCGGCAAGCGCCATCCTGCGAATACGGGAGATTCGCGGATCCGCGCACGGATTAGGGGGAAGCATGGCTTTACCGCAGGGCATCACGGGGTCGACCATGCCTCGTCGACAGCTCGGCCGACACCTTCGTGACCTGCGCAATCGCGCACGGATGACCACCAGGATGGCGGCGCAGCAGCTCGAGTGGTCCGAGGCCAAGATCTGGCGCATCGAAACCGGGCAGACCTCGCTGCGCAGTCTCGATGTCGAGGCCATGTGCAAGATCTACGGCGCGCCAACCGATCTGGTCGAACCGCTGGCCGCGCTGGCCCGCGAGACCAAGGCGCGCGGTTGGTGGACCGCGTACAGCGAGGTGATCCCCGAGGGTTTCGAGGTCTACATCGGCCTGGAGGAGGCGGCCGAGCGGCTGTCCGGCTACGAGAACGAGCTGGTGCCCGGCCTGCTGCAGACCGAGGCGTACACGCGGGCGCTGCTCACCGCGTCCCGTCCGGAGCTGTCCGGGGCCGAGGTCGCCCGCCGGATCGAGCTGCGGGTGGCGCGCCAGGCGCAGCTCACCCGCGCCGCGAACCCGCTGCGGTTGGACGCGGTGATCGCCGAGTCCGTGCTGTGGCGGCACATCGGCGGCGCCGAGGTGATGACCGAACAGCTCGACCACCTGCTCGCCCTCGCCGAACTGCCGAATGTGCGCATCCGGGTGGTGCCAGCGGATTCGGGCTACCACGACGGGATGGACGCCGGTCCGTTCGTGCTGCTGGAGTTCCCGGAGCGCAGCGCGGGCGAACTCGCCGAGCCGCCGGTGGTCTACGTCGAGGCGTTCACCGGTCCGGTGTATCTGGACAAGGAACACGAAATCGACCGGTACCGAAAGGCTTTCGCGAATATTCAGGCGGTCGCCGTTGATGCGCGCCCGGCCGTCGACGCCGCGCGGCGCAGGTTCTGATCACCAGAAGCGGTGCAGGGTCTCCCGATGCGTCGGTAGCGCCTGCTCATACACCTCGCGACCCTTGTCGGTGAGGCAGACGAAGACGGCGCGCCGGTCGTCGGCGCACATACTGCGCGCGACCAGGCCGTCTTTCTCCAACCGGGCGACGGCCCGGGACAGCGCGCTCTGGCTCAGATAGATGTCATTGGCCAGATCGCTCATTCGATAGTTGCCGCAATCGGCGTCGACCAACCGGTCGAGCGTCTCGAACTCACTGAGCCCGATTCGGTGCCTGCCCTGCAGTTCTTTTTCGAGTGCGCAGCTGACGAGGGCGTGTCGGTCGAGCAGTTCGCGCCACTCCGCCACCAGTCCGGTGTGCCCTGTGGCGCGCCGGACCACTGGGGCCTCCGACTTGCAGACGTCGGCGTCAATCATTGACGGCTTCGACATGTGCCCATCCTAGTGATCACCAGCCATCTATGCAAATGCATTTAATGTGTTGGCATTTAATGCGTGTGCATGTAATGTTCCCGCCATGACTTCACCAGCAACCCTCTCGGCCGCCCCGACGGCGACCGATCCGACCAGATGGTCCGCACGGCTCTGGGGCATGCTGATCACGCTCTGCATCGTTCTCTTCCTCGACGGCCTCGACGTTTCGATGATCGGCGTCGCGCTCCCGTCCATCGGCACCGAACTCGGACTCACCACCTCCACCCTGCAGTGGCTGGTCAGCGGCTACGTCCTCGGTTACGGCGGACTGCTGCTGCTCGGCGGCCGCACCGCCGACCTGCTCGGCCGCCGCAAGGTCTTCCTGATCGCGCTCGCCGTCTTCGCACTGGCCTCGCTGGCCGGTGGACTGGTCAGCTCCGGCCCGCTGCTGATCCTCACCCGCTTCGTGAAGGGTCTGGCCGCCGCGTTCACCGCGCCCACCGGCCTGTCCATCATCACCACCAACTTCGGTGAGGGCCCGGCCCGCAACAAGGCGCTGTCCATCTACACCGTATTCGGTGCGGGCGGCTACTCGATGGGCCTGCTGTTCGGCGGTCTGATGACCGGCGTCGGCTGGCGCTGGACCTTCCTGCTCCCGGTGCCGATCGCGATCGCCGCACTGGTCGCCGCCACCTTCCTGGTCCCCAAGGACGAGGCCGCCGAAGAGGGCGGACACGACATCCTCGGCGCGGTGCTGTCCAGCGCGGGCATGCTGCTGCTGGTCTACACCGTGGTTTCCGCGCCGCAGGTCGGCTGGGGTTCGCTGCGCACCATCGGCTCGTTCGTGCTGACGGCCGCGCTGTTCGCCGGCTTCGTCGCGGTGGAGAAGAAGGTCAAGTACCCGCTGGTGCGGCTCGGCATCCTGCGCAAGTCCTCGCTGGTGCGGGCCAGCCTCGCCATCATCGCGGTGGGCGGCTCCTACTTCAGCTGGCAGTTCATCACCACGCTCTACCTGCAGGACACCCTGCACTGGTCTCCGCTGCACCTGGCGCTCGCGCTACTGCCGGTGGGTCTGCTCGTCGTCGCATCGGCCTTCGTCTCCGACAAGCTGGTCGACCGCTTCGGCACCGGGCCGATCATCGCCGTCACCATGGTCGTCATGGCCATCGGCTACCTGCTGTTCCTGCGGCTGGACACCGCGCCGTCGTACGTGTCGATGCTGCTGCCCGCGGTGCTGCTGATCGGCATCGGCTGGGTCGGCTTCCCGGCCATCAACATCCAGGCCACCAGCGGTATCGATGACGACGAGCAGGGTCTGGCGGCCGGCGTGCTGCAGACCTCGATGCAGGTCGGCGCGGCCATCGTGCTCGCGGTGACCACCGCCATCGTCACCTCGGGTACGCACGCCGAAACCTCGCCCGCGGCGATGCTGGACACCTACCGTCCCGGCTTGGAATTCGCCGCAGGCGTCTCCATCGTCGGTGCGCTGGTCGCGCTGCTGGCCTTCGCCCCGAAGTTCCGCAGGCAGGAGGCCGAAAAGGTCGCCGCCGAAAAGGAACTCGAACTCGTCGGCTGATTCCCCGCACAGTGTCCGATTTGCGGCGCTCCCTAGCCCTGCGTGGTTACGCAAGCTACCGCCTCCGGGCCTGACGCTCGCGCCGCGGCCGACAAATCGAACGCCCCCACCTACGTCGGAAGGTGGGGGCGTTCGTTATGTTCACGAAAATGGCGGGGCGGCACTGTCTTTCGCTGAACGGATGAAGGTCAGCGGCTTACCGTCCCGGCCGACGGTCGGCCATTCGATGGCCAGTGTGGGATCGAAAGCGTCTATCTCCCTGTCGAATTCGGGCGTGTACTCCAGCGAACACAGGTAGGTCACCGTCGAGCCGTCCTCCAGGGAGAGGATTGCGTGCCCCAAACCCTCGGCCAAGAATATCGAGCGCCGGTCGATATCGTCGAGAATCACGCTGTCCCAGCGTCCGTACGTCGGCGAGCCGGGGCGCAGATCCACCACGACATCGAGGAAGGCGCCGCGCACACAGGACACGTACTTCGCCTGTCCCGGCGGATCTTCCGTGTAGTGGATGCCGCGCAGCACGCCCGCCGCGGAGACCGACAGGTTCACCTGGCACAGCTCGAACTCGCGCCCGGTCACCTTCTCGAATTCGGTTGCCTTGAACGTTTCGGCGAAAGTGCCACGCGCGTCCCCGAATTGGCGCGGGGTGATCACCCAGGCGCCGGGGACGGACATCTCACGGAATTCCATACCTAGTCCCGTCCACGATCCAGCAGGCCGAGCAGGTAGGTGCCGTAGCCGGAGCGGACAAGCGCCTCGGCCCGTACCCGCAGCTGCTCGTCGTCGATGAAGCCCATGCGCCAGGCGACCTCTTCCGGCACACCGATTTTCAGGCCCTGCCGCTGCTCGATGGTGCGCACGTAATTGGCGGCGTCCAACAGCGAGTCGAAAGTTCCGGTGTCGAGCCAGGCCGAACCGCGGGGCAGCACGTCGACCTGCAGCCTGCCCTGTTCCAGGTAGGCCCGGTTCACGTCGGTGATCTCGTATTCGCCGCGCGCGGATGGCTTCAGCTCGCGCGCGATCTCCACCACGTCGTTGTCGTAGAAGTACAGCCCGGGGATGGCGTAGTTGGAGCGCGGCGCCTTCGGCTTCTCCTCGATGGAAATGGCTTTGCCGTCGGCGAATTCGACAACGCCGTACGCCGTCGGATCGGAAACCCAGTAGGCGAACACCGCGCCGCCGTCGATATCGGCGAAGCGGCTCAGCCCGGTGCCCAGGCCGGGGCCGTGAAAGATGTTGTCGCCCAGCACTAGTGCCGCGCAGTCGGTGCCGATGTGAGCGGCCCCGAGTACGAAGGCGCGAGCCAGGCCGTCGGGTTCGGGCTGCACGACGTAGCTGATGGACAGGCCGAACTGGCTGCCGTCGCCGAGCAGCCGGGCGAACGCCGCCGCATCCTCCGGCGTGGTGATCACCAGGACGTCCCGGATGCCCGCCAGCATCAGCGTGCTGAGCGGGTAGTAGACCATCGGCTTGTCGTATACCGGCACGAGCTGCTTGCTGACGCCGCGCGTGATCGGGTGCAACCGGGACCCGGTGCCGCCCGCCAAGATGATTCCGCGCATGACCATGCAGTCTGCCAGTGCCTGCCGGTTCCGGCTCGGGGAGGTTCCGACTCGCCGACGAATTGATCACGGGGGCGATTGTTGTTGCGTGGGTCACAGTCGGCGTGGTGTTCTTGATGACACGTGTTGTCACCGAATACGACCCGTGCGATGTCAGCGCCGACATCGATCCGGAGATCCTGGGCGATCTCGGCGCGCCAGTGAGGTAGGTGCGCGATGTCAGCAATCGGCCCCGGAGGATCCGGCACCGTCATGAATCCGGATGGGCCGAGCGCCCCGGCACGGGTTCTGCTCGCGACCTGTCAGGGCGTCATCCGGCCCGCGCTGCGGGTCGCCCCGATCACCAGGTCGACCATTCCGATCGGTGCCGCCGCGATATCCGGTCTGGCCCGGCTGCGGCCGCAACCGCGCGGAATAGAACGAGAACAGGTGGCGCTCAACGGTTTCCGGATGGAGATCCTGCGCCCGTCGGGTGCGGCGCGGGCGCTGCGGCACGGCGCGATGCTGTATCTGCACGGCGGCGGATTCGCCGTATGCGGGCTGCGCACGCATCGCCCGATCGCGGCCAGTCTGGCTCGGCGCATCGGGCTGCCGGTGGTGAACGTCGAATACCGGCAGCTGCCCGGACGGCGCATCACCGATTCGGTGGACGACTGCATGACCGCCTACCGCTGGCTGCTGCGGCACGGCGCGGATCCGGGGCGCATCGTATTCGCCGGGGATTCGGCGGGCGGATACCTGAGTTTCGCCACCGCGCTGCGCGCGATCGAGGCGGGTCTGCCCGCACCGGCCGGACTGATCGGGCTGAGCCCGCTGCTCGACCTGGATTACGCGGCCAAGCGCGATCACATCAACGTCACCCGCGATCCCTACATCCCGCTGTCCGCATTGGCCGCGGTGGTGCGGATGGGCGCCGAGGTGGGCGGCGCGCTCGACCCGCTGCTCTCGCCGGTGAACGGCGCGCTGGCCGCGCTGCCGCCGGTGCTGCTGATCGCCGCCGAGGACGAAATCCTCAGGCACGATTGCGAACTCATGGCCGAACGGCTCACCGCCGCCGGTGTGCCGAATACGCTCGAGCTGTGGCGCGGCCAGGTGCACGCCTTCATGAGCATCTTCCCGAATCTGCCGGAGGGCAGGGCGGCGCTGGCCCGGGTGTCGCGCTTCGTCCGGGCTCGGCTCGAGGAGCAGGACCAGGCCCGCTCCGCCTGAGCCGGAATTGGCCTGTTGAAAAGGCGGCCCCCGTCCCGAACTGTCGCGGGGCGGGGGTCGCGCTATTCGGAATCGGCGCAGCGGATTTCAGCGGCGCTCGAATAGAAGTCCGCCCGGCGCGCGGCCGGGCGGATTCGTCGCGAAATGCTTTGGGCTACTTGGCCGGCGGCACGAAAGGCTGGTTGATGGTGGTGAAGTACTGGACCGCCGCCGCGATGGCGACCGGGGCGGTGATCACGATGTTCGCCGCGATACCGCCGAGCGGGGCAGCGGTGGCTGCGCCGCCGATGCAGCCGACGAGCGCGGCCGGGATGAACGGACCGAACAGGCCGACGATGGTCGCGGCGGCGACAGTGGCTCCGACAATGCCGCCGAGCACGCAGCCGAGCGCCGCGCCGCCCACGGTGCCGACCACGGTCGCCACGGTGGCGGCGAGGGAGATCTCGTCCTTCATCCGGTTCCAGGCGGCCTGTTCACGGTCGTACGGGGTCTTCCACGGAGCGACGTCCTCGAACGGAAGCGCGACCGGCTTGTAGGTCGCGTGCGCCATGTCGTACTGCGGCGTGAGGGTCGCGGTGTTGCCGGAAATATTTGCGGCGATGGGGAATTCGAAGTCGTTGACCCGGAACGTCAGCGGGGTGCCCGCCATGACGGTGCCATTCGCCGACTTGATTTCGAAGACGCCGTTCTCGACGGTCAGCGAGCCGGCATCGGTCTTCAGGATGGTGCTGGTGCCGTCGCTGCTCGTGTTGACGTTGACGGTGTCGTTGGGCGCGGCGTGCACGGTGCCCGCGGTGACACCGATCGCGGAGATGAGCAGTGCCGACGTGGCGGCAAACTTCTTGATGATCATGTGCTGTGGTCCTCTATCAGGTGCGTTTGCAAGTGGTAGTGACCGGTAACTGAATTCGCGAATCTTCAGCAACTCGGCCGGGCCAAGAGAAACCCCGCCCGGTAAGGCTGCCGGGCGGGGTTCCTGGCTCGCTGTTCAGTTGTGCGAGTTCAGTTGTGTGAATTCAGTTGTGGGGTAAGTACTTTCGACTTACTTGGCCGGGGTGAACGGCGCGTTGATGGTGGTGAAGTACTGCACGGCGGCGGCGATGGCGACCGGCGCGGTGATCAGGATGTTGGTCGCGATACCACCGAGCGGAGCGGCGGTGGCGGCGCCACCGATGCAGCCGACGAGCGCGGCCGGGATGAACGGACCGAACAGACCGGCGATGGTCGCCGCGGCCACGGTCGCGCCGACGATGCCGCCGAGCACGCAGCCGACGGCCGCGCCGCCGATGGTGCCGACCACGGTCGCGACGGTCGCGGCGAGGGAGATCTCGTCCTTCATTCGGTTCCAGGCGGCCTGTTCACGGTCGTACGGGGTCTTCCACGGGGCGACGTCCTCGTACGGCAACGCGACCGGCTTGTAGGTCGCGTGGTCCATGTCGTACTGCGGGGTCAGGGTCACCGACTTGTCGGCGACGTTCGCGGCGATCGGGAATTCGAAGTCGTTGACCCGGAACGTCAGCGGGGTGCCCGCCATGACGGTCCCGTCGGCGGCCTTGATCTTCAGCACCCCGTCCTCGACGTCGATCGAGCCCGAGTCGGTCTTGATAACGGTGGCGTTGGCGTTGTCGGGAGACTGAGCGACGCTCACTCCCACCTGCTCGGCCGGGGCGGCGGCGGGCTGTGCGTTGACGGTGCCCGCGGTGACGCCGAGAGCGGCGATCACCAGCGCCGACGTCGCGGCGAATTTCCTCATCAGCATTTTGTTGTGAACCTCGATGTGCAGCGTTCGGAGGGGACTAACCGATCGAAATCTAGACCAGCTAACGCATGGTGAACCGTTTGTGACTGTTTATTCAAATTTTGTTCACCGACGAGACCCGAGGCTCGGTGAGATAGGTAAACGCGCACTGAAATACGGGTTTTTGCCTTTAGATCAGACTGACGGAATCTGATCACCGTGACTTTTAGACCGGGCCTTTGAGAGCAAGCTCACAGCCCTCGCGCTGGTAACGCGCGCCTATTCGGGGCCGACGGTTGGTCGCCGCCGCGCCCGCGTCAGGACGTAAGGTCGTTGGCGTGCGACTGCTCGTAACCGGCGGAGCCGGCTTCATCGGCGCGAACTTCGTCCACCAGACGGTGGCCGAGCGGCCCGACCTGACGATAACGGTCCTTGACGCGTTGACCTACGCCGGGAATCGCGCCTCGCTCGACCCCGTCGCCGACCGCATTGATTTCGTGCACGGCGATATCGCCGATCTGGATCTGGTCGACGAGTTGGTCAGCGGGGTGGACGCGGTGGTGCATTTCGCCGCCGAATCACATAACGACAACTCGCTGGCCGAACCGTGGCCATTCGTGCAGACCAATATCGTCGGCACCTATTCACTGCTGCAGGCGGTGCGCCGCCACGACGTGCGCTACCACCATGTATCCACCGACGAGGTCTACGGCGACCTGACTCCCGACGAGCCCGCCTTCACCGAGACCACCGCATATAACCCGTCCAGCCCCTATTCGGCCACCAAGGCGGGCAGTGACATGCTGGTCCGCGCCTGGACCCGCTCGTTCGGCGTGCGCGCGACGATCTCCAACTGCAGCAACAACTATGGCCCCTACCAACATGTGGAGAAGTTCATCCCGCGCCAGATCACCAACCTGATCGACGGCGTGCGTCCCCGGCTCTACGGCGCGGGTCACCAGGTGCGCGACTGGATCCACGTGCACGACCACAATCGCGCGGTGTGGGACATCCTGGAGCGCGGCCGCATCGGTCAGACCTACCTGATCGGCGCCCAGGGCGAACTCGACAACAAGTCGGTGGTGCGGTTGCTGCTGGAGGCGTTCGGCCGCGATCCGGACGACTTCGACCACGTCACCGACCGGCGCGGGCACGATCAGCGCTACGCGATCGACGCGTCGCTGCTGCGTGCGGAATTGGGTTGGGAGCCGAAGTATTCCGACTTCCGGACCGGGCTCGCGGAGACCGTGCGCTGGTACCAGGACAACGAATCCTGGTGGCGGCCGAGGAAAGCCGAGACCGAACAGGCATACGCGGCGGCGGGCGAGCAGACCCTGAGCTGAGGCTGTTCAGCCCCAGACCACGGTCGTGTACTTCAGGATCGCCGCCGTCAGCGCGATAGTCGTGGCGATCACGATGGTCCACGCGGCTGCGGCGGTGGGCGCCCGGCCCGCACTTCCGGTGAGCCGCAACGGCATCCAGCGTAGCAGCGCCGCGAACGCGAGCACCGCCAACGGCACGAAGTACCTGCCCTGTACGCCGTCGATGATGTAGTAGTCGACCGGTGTGAACGACATGTACAGCGTCACGTAGATCATCGCGACGCTGGCCGCCACCACCAGCGCGACGATCAGCGTCTTGCGCAACGTCGCGGTGTCCCGGTTCATCCGGTCGGCGGTACCGATGGCGATGCCGAAGGCCAGCAGGCAGGTCACGATGGACAGCGCGGGCACATCGACGTAGGCGAAGCCGAGCTCACCGAAGAACTGGGTGAACCACCGCTGGTCGCGCAGCCAGACGCTGTCGACGAAGACATTCAGGAAATGACCCGGGTCGGTGAGGATTCCGTGCAGCTGCTCACCGGGTTTCACCGAATGCCATTGCGCCTGTGGGCGCATCAGGCCCATACCCTCGCCGGTCGGTGCGGCGATCTTCATCCACACCGCGAACGCCACCGCGCCGATTCCGGCGAAAACCCAAGGGAGCCAGCGCAACCGGCCGCGGAGTCCGAGCCGGTCGGCGGGTGCGACCACCACCAGCATGGCCATCAGCACGTAGGTCGGCTTGCTGACCGGCAGCAGTACGGTCGCGGCCAGCAGTGCCGCGGTTTCCACCGGACGCAGCCGGTGGCCCAGGAACAACGCCTTGACCAGCAGCGCCGAGAACATGATCGCCAGCGCGTTGGTCATGGTGTCGGCGGTGACGGTGCCCGCCTGGAAGATGGCGATGGGCAGCACCGCGACGGTGAACGCCAGCCACTGCACCCGGTGCGCGCGCAGCGCCCACAGTCCGAAGCCCACCACGATCAGGTATGCGAGCAGTCCGGCCAGCCGGGTGAGCAGGACCATTCCACCGGTGTGCAGGCCGATCAGCTCGGCGAACCGAATGCCAACGGCCGCTGGAACATACGGTACGGGTGAGTAGGCGGCGGTATTGGTGAACCACACCGTTTTGGTGTCCGAGGAAATGGGCGCCGAGCCGAGCCTGCCGTAGGCGGCGGGGTCGGAGACCATCGGATCCGGCTCGCCGATCTTGCGGTTGTAGTCCTCGAACGCATAGCCCATCAGCGCATCGATGCTGCGCGGCACCTCGCCGCCGTATGCGACGCCGCGGTCGTCGGATATGCGCTGCGGCAGGAATCCGCCGTGCGCCACCTGGTACGCGCGGCCGAACTGGGTGATCTCGTCGTGTCCCCAGAACGCCGGGGTCTGGTAGGTGAACAGCGTGCCGAAGACGGTCGCGATCACCGCGAAAGCGATGGTGGCCGCGCCGAATCGGGCGAACAGCCGCCGGATGAAATGCGAATACCGGCTCGGCGCAGCGCTCTTGGCTGCCGCCGGAGATTCTTCCGTTGTGGCGCCGTTGGTTTCGGCCAACGCGGCAGCCCGTTCCGCGGAGGTGGTCACCGGCCCGCCCCGCCGTCACCGCCGTTTCCGGTGAGCGGGAACAGAGTCGGGCCGCGCTGCGGTTCCTCCGCGCCGACCGCCGAATACCGCAGGTAGACAAGGCGTGCCGCCTCGTGCCTGGACCGGCGGATACCGTCGAGGATCAGGCCCGCGGTCCATGCCAGGCTGCCGAGCAGCAGCAGGGTGAATCCGAGGAACAGCGTCGGGAACCGCGGCACCTCATGGGTTTGCGTGAATTCGATGACGATCGGAATGGTCAGGATGATGGAGACCAACCAGCTCAGCGTGCCGAACAGCCCGTAGAACGCGACCGGCCGCTCATGCCTGGCCAGGCCGATGATCAGCGCCAGGATCTTGAATCCGTCGTGGTAGGTGCGCAGTTTGCTCTCGCTGCCCGCCGGGCGGTCGCGGAAGCCGACCGGCACCGCGGTGCGCGGCACCCGCAGGTGCAGCGAATGCACCGTCAGCTCGGTCTCGATCTCGAATTCGCGCGATACCGCGGGGAAGCTCTTCACGAAGCGGCGGGAGAACACCCGGAAGCCGCTGAGCATATCCTCGACGTTTTCGCCGAACACCTTGCCGACCACGCCGTTGAGCACCTTGTTCCCGGTTTCGTGGCCCGCGCGGTAGGCGGAGCCGCCCTCGTCCTGCTTGCGCACGCCGAGTACATGGTCGTAGGGGCCCTCGAGCAGGGTCTTGATCATCAGCGGCGCGGCCGACGCCTCGTAGGTGTCGTCGCCGTCGATCATCAGGTAGACGTCGGCCTCGATATCGGCGAAGGCGCGCCGGACCACATTGCCCTTGCCCTTCGTGGTCTCCTGGCGCACGATGGCACCCGCCGCGCGGGCGCGTTCAGCGGTGGCGTCGGTGCTGAGATTGTCGTAGACGTAGACGACGATCCCCGGCACGGCGGCCTGCAGGTCGGTGACGACCTTGGCGACCGAGGCCTCTTCGTTGTGGCACGGGACCACGGCGGCAATACGAAGCTCGGTGGAGTCCACCCGGGTCAATCCTCGGAGTCGGCGGTGAATTGGGGAACACCGGGAGGGTACAGGGAACGAGGGGTGGGCGCGCACCCCGGCTGGCCGTGTTGTCGGTGGGGTACCGTCGGCCGGTGTCTTTCCCTGAGCACCCAGCGTCTTTCTCCGAATACCCGGCGCAGGCCGAGGAACACGAGGCGCCCGGCGTGCCGCTGTTGACCAGGGTGCTCGGCGCGTTGCGGCAGGGCAGCGCATTCCTGGTGGTCGGCGCGATCGGCTTCCTGGTCGACGCGGGCACCTATAACCTGCTGGTCTTCTGGGGTGGCGAGGGTGTTCTGTACCACGCGCCGCTACCCGCCAAGATCATCGCGATCGCGGTGGCCACCGTGGTGACCTACTTCGGTAACAAGTGGTGGACCTTCGGGCACAAGCGGACCGACAACCCGGCGCGGGAGTACCTGCTGTACGCGGTCTTCAACGTGGTCGCGATCGGCCTGCAGTTGGGTTGTCTTGGGTTCTCCCGTTACGTCCTCGATTTGTCTACTCCGTTGTCGGACAACATCTCCGGCACGTTGATCGGCCAGATCGTCGCGGTCGTCTTCCGCTATTGGGCATATGACCGGTTTGTATTCGTCGGCGACCGGAATCGGAAATGATCCGACCATGGGTCGACAGTGTTAATCGGGCGTTAACGCGGCGCTTGTGGCGAATATCGAGCAACTGAATTTCGATCTGTTTGCACCAAATGTCCGGATAGCAAACCGGGCGGTTTGTCCGGCTGAGGCGCGTCGCCGATCGGGCGCACCGCCGGCTCGGTTGATATCCTCACCCCCGCCGCGAACGGCATCCCAGGGGCGTGTCTGTCCCGCCGGCACAATCAGGATTTCGAGGACTTCATGGACCAGTCGGCTACCCAGGCCGTAACCGAGACGAATCAGCGCCCGACCGCGGATGCCGCGCCCGCCTCGCTACGCGCGGACCATCGGGCGCCCGATCGGCTCGTGCTGCAGCGCGGCATCTTCACCGGCCCGTCGGCGAAGGTGAGCGACGAGCTGTACGCGGTATTCGTCAAGGGGCGCGGCGATCGGACCCGGCAGGCGCTGCGGCTGGAAAAGGGTGCGAGCGCGCACACCAACACCTACTTCGGCCGGTTCGCGGCGAGCTACTGGCAGCGCTGGACCACGGTCACCGAGGTGCGCGCCGGGATGGTCCTCGAGATCGGCAAGGAGGCCAGGGTCCGGCTGGTCGCCTCCGATATCGCCGGGCACCGCCGCATCATCGACACCGCCAAGGTCACCGCGAGCGGTCCGCTGACGCTCACCGCGCCGCTGGACCAGTACGTCGACGGTGGTGCGCTGTGGCTCGAATTCGACGCCGTCGGCGGCGAACTCGGCATCACCGACCTCGCCTGGACCTCGGTCGCGCCCGATCACATGCGCCCGGTCGCCATCGCGATCTGCACCTTCAACCGGGCCGAGGACTGCGCGAATACCGTTGCCGCCCTTGCCTCCGACCCGACCGTGCTGGCCGCCATCGACGCGGTCTACGTCGTCGATCAGGGCACCGATCTGGTGCGCAACCGGCCGCGCTATCAGGAGACCGCGCCCGCGTTCGGCGACAAGCTGCGCTACATCCAGCAGCCGAATCTCGGTGGCGCGGGTGGATTCACCCGCGGGCTCTACGAGGTGTCCGCGGTCAACGAGCACGCCGACGTCATCCTGATGGACGATGACATCCTCTGCGAACCGGAAACGGTTCTGCGGCTCAACGCTTTCGCCAATATGACGGTGGAGCCGACGCTGGTCGGCGCGCAGATGCTGTTCCTGCTCAACCCCGACTACCTCAATGTCGGCGCCGAGGAGGTGCACCTGAACGAGCTGCGGCACGGCCAGAAGGTGCCGAAGGCGTTGCGCAACACCAGCATGCTCAAACGGAATCAGGAGCGGCGCGTCGACGCGGGCTACAACGCCTGGTGGACCTGCCTCATCCCCGCCGAGGTGGTGGCGCGCATCGGGCTGCCGGTGCCGATCTTCTTCCAGTGGGACGACGTGGAATACGGCGTCCGGGCCCGTGAGCACGGTTTCGTGACCGTGACGCTGCCCAATACCGCGGTGTGGCACGCCGACTTCTACTGGAAGGATTACGACGACTGGGCGCGCTATTTCAGCACCCGCAACTCGCTCATCGTCGGTGCGCTGCACACGGAGCTGGACGGAAAGGCCATCACCCGCAAGCTGTTCCGCGAGCTGGCCGAACATCTGGTCGCCATGCAGTACGGCCTGGTGCACACCACCCTGCAGGGCATCGAGGACTTCCTGCGCGGTCCGAAGGTGTTGCGCGACGGCGGAATCGCGGCGCTGGCGGCGGCAAGGTCCAGCCGCGCCGACTACCCGGAGACGCTCAAACATCCCGCCGCGACCCCGCCGGTCCGCTCGTCCGATATCCAAATCCGCAGGGCCGGTGGCGAACCCAGCCGGGTGACGCTGGTGTTGATCAAGCGGGCGATCATCCAGTGGACCGGGCGCACCCAGCGTGGATTGGTCGGCGTCACCCGGGAAGACGCGCACTGGTGGCATGTTTCGCTGTTCGATCACGTCGTGGTCACCGACGCGTCGCAGTCAGGTGTGCGAGTTCGCCAGCGGGACAAGGCGAGAGCGCGCCAACTGCTGTTGCGCACCATCCGGGTGCTGCGCCGCCTGCGCCGCGAACTGCCCGCGCTGCAACAGCAGTACCGCGCCGCCATGCCCGAGCTCACCAGCCGCGCCAACTGGGAACGCCTCTACGGCATCGGCGACTGAATCAACCGAGCTGGGCGCGGAAGATCGCGGCGTCGAAATACGCCTTGGCGACGGCGATTCGGCCGGATTCAGCCAGCTCGTAGATATTGATTCCGGACCAGTTGACCGGTTTTCCGTCGGGTGTGATCGCCGCGCCGCGCCATGCGACCGCGACGTTGTCGCCGACGGTGTGCGCGATCAGCGGTGTCAGGCCGAGGAAGGGGTCGAAGCCGGGCAGTACCGAGGCGATGAAATCGCGGATGGCGGTGCGCCCGACGATCGGCGGTGTGCCGACGGGGTCGTGGAAGACGCCGTCCTCGGCGAAGGCGGCGGCCCAGGTGTCCGCGTCGCCGTCTTGGGAGGCTCGGAAGAACTGCAGGACGGCGGGCGGCATGGCGGGGAAGGTCATCGGGCCGTGGCCGTAACCAGCGGCGTGACGGCTGTGCGTCGGCGGTGCTGGAAATGCGTGAGCAGCGTGAGTAGCGCGGTGCATCCCAGCAATCCACATACGCCGAGCCAGCCGGACCACGCGAAGGCGCGGATGCCGAGCCAGGAACCGGCGCTGCCGCCGAGGAACGAACAGGTCATGTACGCGGTATTGAGCCTGCTGCGAATCTCGGCCCGCAGCGCGAAGATTCGCGCCTGATTCGCGATCTGGCTGCACTGGATCGCGATATCGAGCAGCAACAGCCCGATGACCAGCGCAATCAGCCCGGTTAGCGCACCGAGGTCGCCGAAGGCGAGAACTGCTGCCGCGCAGACTATTCCGGCGATGCTGCAGAGGTTCACCCGGTCCGGTCCACGCCGGTCCACCCAACGTCCCGCAGCGGGCGCGCACAGCATGCTCGCCGCGCCGATCAGCGCGAGCAGTCCGACAACCTGCGCACCCATCCGGTACTCGGGTCCGCTGATCAGCAGCGCGAGACAGGTCCATGCGGCGCTGAATCCGGCGAAGAGCGTGCCCTGATAGCACACCGAGCGCCGCAGCCCGGGTTCGGCGCGCAGCAGACGGATGGTGTCCGCCAACAGCTTCGGGTATCGGTCCCGGGTCGCCGCCGGCGTGGTCGGTAGCGCGAGGCCGAGCACGCAGCCGAGCGTCAACGTCAGCACTGCGGCAACGAGATACGGTGCACGCCAACCGAATTGCGCGCCGAGCAGGCCACCGAAGGTGCGCGCCAGCAGGATTCCGCCGATCAGCCCGCCTTGCAGCGTGCCGATCACCGAACCCCTTCGCTCGGCGTCGACCAGTCCGGCCGCCATCGGCAGCAGCAGTTGCGGCACCACGGTGGCGACGCCGACCACCCCGCTCGCCGCGAGCAGCGGCCCGAAATCGGGAGCGAGACCGCAGGCGAGCAGCGCAAGGCCGGTGGTCGCGAGCAGTGCGACGATCAGCGGCCGCCTCGGCAACCGATCGCCGAGCGGCACCAACAGGAAGATGCCGACCGCGTAACCGAGCTGTGTCACCGTCGCTACGGTCGCGGCGGAATCCGCTGTGATGCCGAGGCTTTCGGCGATAAGTGGGGTGACCGCCTGGGTGAAGTAGATATTCGCCACGCCGATGCCGCAGGCCAAGGCCATCACCAGCGGCAGAGCGCGCGATCCGGCAGAAGCCATCGCAACTCCAATCAAACGAACTAGATAGTTCGGAACGATGCAGAGCCTGACAGACCCGCCGCGCGCTGTCAAACGAACTAGTTCGTTACAATTGCTCGCATGGCCTACGACTCGGCGGCGACCAAAGAACGCATCCTGACCGCGGCGGCCGCCGAATTCGCCGAATACGGCGTCGCGGGCGCGCGGGTCGACCGGATCGCCGCCGCGGCCGAGGCCAACAAGCGTGCGATATACGACTATTTCGGCGATAAGAACAAACTCTTCGCCGCCGTCCTCGAGCGCCTGATGGCCGATCTCGCCGAGGCCGTCCCGCCCGGTGACGATGACCTAACCGCCTACGCCGAACGCCTCTTCGACTATCACCGCGCCCACCCGCAAGCGGTCCGCCTGCTCATGTGGGAGGCCCTCGAAATCGGCGACCAGCCGGTTCCCGCCGAATCGACCCGTGCCGCCCACTACGCCGACAAACTCCGCGCGGCAGCCGCGGGTGATCCGGAGGATGCCGCCACCCGCCTGTTCCTCACCCTCGGCATGGTCGGCTGGTCATTGGCCATGCCACAACTGCGCCGCATGATCCTCGGCGCGGACCACAATCTCGACGATCTGCGGCGCGGGATCGCGGGCGTGGTTCAGGGTATGACCGCGAACCCGTCTGGGCCGCAATGAATTACGATCGCTCCAGCGCACCCTCGAACGCCTGATAGGCCCGCTCGTCGAAGAGTACGAACAGCGCGCGGCGCACGGAAGTCGTTGTGGCGCGCACTGTTTCGATCGCGATGCGGGCTCCGTCATCGATCGGCCACCGATAGATCCCCGTCGAGATGGCGGGGAAGGCCACCGTCTCCGCACCCAATTCGTCCGCGACACGCAAGGATTCGCGATAGCACCCGGCGAGCAGCTCCGATCGGTCCTCGGTGGCCGACCAAACCGGCCCCACCGTATGGATAACCCATCGAGCGGGCAGCAGTCCCGCGGTGGTCGCGACGGCCTGCCCGGTCGGCAGCCCGCGCCCATACCGCGACGCCCGCAGCGCCCGGCATTCCGCCAATATCTCGGGCCCGCCCTTGCGATGAATGGCCCCGTCTACCCCGCCGCCGCCGAGCAGCGACGAGTTGGCCGCGTTCACGATCGCATCCACCCGCTGCTCGGTGATATCACCCAGCGTCAGCGTGATCATCGGATTACCGCTCACCGCACCGACGCTAGCGGATCTGTGCCGTGCGGCAACGGATGACGTTGCCGCACAGCGCATCGGCTCAGAGGAACAGGTCGGTGGTGAGTTCGGCGTCGCCGGGGACGACGCGGTACTTGTCGAGGTCGGTGATGCCGTGTGCGGCCAGCACCTCGTCATCGATGAAGAAATTGCCGGTGGTGTCCTTGGCGGGTGAGGTGAGCACCAAATAGGCGGCATCGGCGTAGATATCCGGGGTGCGGGAGGTCGCGATCATCTGATCGCCGCCGAGCAGGTTGCGCACCGCGGCGGTGGCGATGGTCGTGCGCGGCCACAGCGAGTTGACGCCGATGCCATCGCCCTTCAGTTCCTCCGCCAAACCCAGTGTGGTGAGCGACATTCCGTACTTGGCGATGGTGTAGCCGAGCGAGCTGCCCGCCCATTTGGGATCCAGGTTGAGCGGCGGGGAGAGGGTGAGAATGTGCGGATTGCGACCCTTGGCGGCGGATTCGCGCAGCGCGGGCAGGCTCGACTTGGACAGCAGGAAGCTGCCGCGGCAGTTGATGTCCTGCATCAGGTCGTATTTCTTCATCGACAGCGCGTCGGTCGATGACAGGTCGATGGCCGATGCGTTGTTGACAACGATATCGATCCCGCCGAACCGCTCGATCGTCTGCCGTACCGCCTCGGCAATCGCGTCGTCGTCGCGGACATCGCCGACGAATGGCAGGACCCGTCCGCCCGCCGCCTCCAGCTCGGCGGCCGCGGTATGGATGGTGCCGGGCAGTTTGGGATGCGGCTGGTCGGTCTTGGCGATCAGGGTGATGTTGGCGCCGTCGGCCGCCGCCCGCTTGGCGATCTCCAGGCCGATGCCGCGACTGCCGCCCGACATGATCATCGTCTTACCCGCGAGCGGCTTGGATCCCGGTTCCGTCATTGACCTGCTCCTGTCGTATGTGCCGCGGAGTGTGGCGCCCGCGGCCCGCGCTTGCAGATTAAGCGTAAACGACGGTTCTATGCAATCAGTTGCATAGGTAGTTCGAAAAAGGGCGCCGGGATAACCGGCGCCCCTTCGATCCGCTATGCCATCGCGAGCAGCGTGGGCAAGAAGATCAGCACGATGAGGAGTGCGAAGACGATGAGCATGGCGATCGCGCCGGGCGTCTTCTGCGGAACCGGGCCTATCGCACCCTTGAGGAAGATCAGTGCCGGTGTCCGGTAGTACACCCGCGTGCCCGGTCCGGGTCCGACCTGCACCTGGGTCTGTGCGGGGCCCATATCGAACATCCACGGCGTGGCCACCCACACGTCGTATGTGCCGGGCCCGACCGGAATGTGGTTCGGCCCCCACTGGGTGACCGGAACCGGCTGGCCGTTGATCCGGATCTTCGGCTTCACCAGCGCGAGCATGAACGACATCGGCAGATATGAGGCGTCGATGGTGAGGCCCGGCGGATCGTTCGGTTGCCCGAACTGCCCGTTCTGCTGGCCGAATTGCGCAGGGGGCTGGCCGAATTGACCATTCGGCTGCCCGAACTGCGGCCCCGGCTGACCGAACTGCTGACCCGGTTGCCCGAACTGCGGCGGCGCACCGTACTGCGGCCCGGACGGCGCGAACTGCGGGCCGGTACCCGGCTGGGCGCCGTACGGATTTCCGGCCGGAGGCTGCCCGTACTGCGGCGGATATGGTGCGGGCTGCTGACCGTAGCCCTGGCCGGGTCCGCTGCCCGGATACGACTGACCTGCTGGCGGGAACCCACCGGGTTGATTCATCTATCCCTCCCAGATAGCGATGATGCGTGCCGAATCTACTCCGGTTCGGCCGATTCGGCGCAATCAGCTCTGCCCCTGGTTATCCGGGTCTTTTCGATCGGAGAGCGCCGCTGAGCTACTTACCCGCCGGACCGGTGCGGGAAACCCGCCGCGCGCAATCGCTTTCGCGCGGCGGGTGTCTTACCGTCAGCGGCGAGAGCCGCGATCCCGATAGTTTTGCCGCTGCTGTCTGGCGATAACCTTCCATTCCCGGCTGCGCTCGGCCTGCAGGCGCTTATCGGTTCTGGCGGCCATCCAGGCGTTCTCCCTGGCCAGCTTGCGATAACTGTCGAGCCGGCGCGCCGCGAGCGCGCCACTGTCGAGTGCGGCCGCGATCGCGCAGCCGGGTTCGCCGTTGTGTGCGCAGTCGGCGAATCGGCATTGTGCGGCGAGGGATTCGATATCGCTGAAGGTCTTCTCGATACCGTCGGCCGCATCCCACAGCCCGATCCCGCGCAGTCCCGGCGTATCGATCAACGTGCCGCCCGAGGGCAGCGGCCGCAGTTCCCGATGCACCGTCGTATGCCTGCCCTTCTTATCCACCGCGCGAACCGCGTTGGTGGCGAATACTTCCGCGCCGAGTAGGGCGTTGGCGAGGGTGGATTTACCCGCGCCGGACATGCCGAGCAGTGCGACCGTGCCGTCGAGTAGCGCGGTGAGTACGTCGAGTCCGGCGCCGGTATTCGCGCTGACCGCCACCACCACTGCGCCCGGTGCGACGGCCTGCGCCTCATCCAGTGGAATATGTTGCGCCGCATCGACTTTCGTGAGCACGACGACCGGCTGGGCATTGCTTTCCCAGACCAGCGCGAGCATCCGTTCCAGCCGTCCGAGATCGAGATCGGCGTCGGCGGCAACGCAGATCAGCACCGTATCGACGTTCGCGGCGAGCACCTGCGGTTCCGAACGCCGCGACGCGGTGGCCCGGACGATCGCCGACCGGCGCGGAAGTAGTTGCCGTACCGCGTTTTCCGAATCGATGCCAACCCAGTCGCCGGTGCACAGCCCGTTGATCTCCGAGTCCGGCCGCGGACATATGGCTCGCGCCGGACCGCTCGGGGTGACGACATCGCATTCGCTGCGGTCCATTCGGACGATTCGCGCGGGAACGCAACGCTCCTCGAGTAACGAATCGTATTCGGCGGCAACGGATTCGGTCCAGCCATAGGGAATGAGAAGGTCGTAGTCGACCATTTGGGAACAGGTCCTTCGTCGGGCGCCGAGCCCGACACCGGACTCAGCGAGATGAGTGTGGAGTGGAGGTTCGTGCGGCGGGCGCGGCCCGGCCAGGCACGACAATCCGAATAGTCCGCGTCACGATCCACACCTCCTCACCTCTCGAAGCGACCCGACCACTCTCGCAAAGGCTCCGGATACGCGCAATCCATTTTTCAGTCGTCGGCCTGCAGCATGGCCAGATACGACCCGGGCGTCGGTACCAGCGGCTCGCCGTCGAGCATGATCTTCGGCCGGATCCGCCCGGTGAACGTGGTGCGCAACCACGGGATATAGACGGTGGTGCCGAGCGGCAACGCGAGAAACGGTGTCACGAACGGCATCTTGTCCGTCAGCCGGTAGAGCGTCATCCAATCCGATTTGGTGTGCTCGTGCTTATCGATGCACGGCACATGCCAACCGGAATCCTCCACCTCCAGCGGCTCCTTGCGGCTCAATACGAAAACCGAGGTCTCCAGGCCGCACGGACGAACAGCGACGAGCTGGCTCGGTTTCGGGAAGACCAGCCGGCTGGTCAGGTCGACGCTGGCCGCGACCTCGCGCTGATACCAGAGATCGCGCAGTGTCCGATCCACCTGTTCGGACCACGTGTTCAGGCCGGTCCGCTCGGCCAGCCCGAGCGTCGTATCGGGGCGTTCGATCACCTGCAGGGTCGACCAGCCGATATCGAGCGTCTTACCCGGCCGGAAGCGGGAACCGTGTGCGACCGCGTCCTCCAGGTAGCTGAGCAGCCAACGGTCGTATCCCGGAATGATCGGGCCTGCGACGATGATCGTGAACTCCGGATGGCCGTGCGCGGCACAAGCCGTAGTCCGCAGCGGTTCACTCATGCGCAGAGTTTGCCTCAGCCGTAGTAGCGGCCGTTCAGTCGGGCTTGCCGAATTGTTCGTGCCTGCCCAGCGAGCGCAGGTGGAACCATTCGCGCAACCCGGCCGGATCGCGGCGGGTGACCAGGAAGAACCAGGAGAAGCGAATCCATTCCTGCGGAAGGAGTTTGCGCATACCCGGCTGGGACATGAGGTAGCCGCGGTTGCGATAGGTGAAGTAGCGCTTGACCGGATCGTCCGGGTACTGGGTGTGCATGCGGCCGCCCAGAATCGGTTTGAACTCCGCCGCGCCGTTCGGATGCAGATATGCGGTTTGCAGGCAGGTGCCGAACGGCAGCCCGGACCGGACCAGGCGCCGGTGCACCTCCACCTCGTCGCCGCGCACGAATAGCCGCAGATCCGGAACACCGATCAGGTCAACGGCTTTCGCGGAGATCAGCGCGCCGTTGAACAGCGATGCGATACCGGGCAGGAAGTCGTCGTCGCCGAGTTCGGAGCGCAGCCGCCGCCACACGACGCCGCGGCGCAGCGGGAAGGCCAGCCGATCGGGATCGTCGATATCGCAGACCACCGGCGATACCTCGGCGAGCCCATGGCGGGCAGCGCAATTCAGCAGGGTGGCCAGCACCTCGGCGCCCTCCGGCCTGCCGTCGTCGTCGGCCAGCCACACCCAGTCGGCGCCCTGGGTCAGCGCGTGCAGGATGCCGAGCGCGAAACCGCCTGCCCCGCCTAGGTTGTGCGCCGAACCGAGATAGGTCGATTCGATCGGCTGCTCCCGCACCAGATCCGCGACCTCGGACTCGTTGGCATTGTCGACCACGATCAGGTGATCCACCGGCCTGGACTGGGAGACAACGGCTTTCAGCGATTCCGCGAGCAGGTCACGCCGCTTGTGGGTGACGACGACGGCGATGATCCGCGCATCCGCACCGGTATTCGTCGGCTCGAACACCGCGATATCCGGCTCGTACTGCGCCACCGCAGCTTTCGTCGAATCCGCCGCAGCATCGGCTGAGTCGACCGGGACCCGCGCCCCTGCCTCGATCGGGGCGTCCTGCCCGGTCGGCTCGCTCATACCTGGTTCTTCTCCAGTTCTCGTTCGGTATCCGTCTCGACCAGCGCCGCGGCCGCGCGCTCGGCCTCCATTTCGCGCAGGATGGTCGCGACGTGATTTCCGGCGTCGGGACCCTCATAGGCGCGCACCACTTCTTCGATGCCGCCGCGCAAACGGATCTGGCCGTGGTCGATCCACAGCGCCGAATCACAGAGTTGAGCGAGGAATTCGTTGGAATGGCTGGCGAACACCAGTATGCCCGACCGGGCCACCAACTCCTGCAACCGAAGTCGCGCCTTCTTCATGAATTCCGCGTCCACCGCGCCGATTCCCTCGTCCAGCAGCAGGATCTCCGGATCGATCGAGGTGACGACGCCCATCGCCAACCGCACCCGCATACCGTGGGAATAGGTGCGCAGCGGCATCGACAGATATTCGCCGAGTTCGGTGAAATCGGCGATCTCATCGATCTTGGACAGCATCTGCTTACGGGTCTGCCCGAGGAACAGGCCGCGGATGATGATGTTCTCGTAGCCGGAGATTTCCGGATCCATACCGACCCCGAGATCGAACACCGGCGCCACCCGGCCGCGAACCCGGGCGCTGCCGCGCGTGGGTTCGTAGATACCGGAAAGCAGTCGCAGCAGCGTGGATTTACCCGCGCCGTTGTGTCCGACCAGGCCGACCCGGTCGCCCTCCTTCAGCGAAAGGTTGATGTCGCGCAGCGCCTCCACCACGACGACATCGGACTGGTTGCGCCCGATCGCGCCGCCCGCCTTGCCGAGGAACGCCTTTTTCAGCGACCGCGATTTCGCGTCGAAGATCGGGAACTCCACCCACGCCTGGCGGGTTTCGATACTCACACCATCAGTCATCAGGGCCAACGCTCCTATACCCAGTACGGCACGCGCGAACGGTACTGCCGCATTGCGAAGATCGCCACGATCCAGCCGACCACGGTGATCGTCAGCACGATCGCCCAGTGCCGCAGCGCCTGCGGTTCACCGAGCAGCGGGGCGCGCACGATTTCCAGATAGTGATAGGTCGGCACGATCTCGACCAGCCTGGCCCGGCTACTGCCCCCATTGACATGCGACGCCAGGGCCTGGGCCTTCCACATCACCGGGGTGAGTACGAACAGCATCAACGTGGTGCTGCTGAGGATGGGCGCGATATCGCGGTAGCGGGTGCTGAAAATGCCGAACACGATCGACACCCACATCGAATTGAGGAATATCAGCACGATCGCCGGAATGGCGAGCAGGCTGGCCGGGCTCAGATGCCGCCAAACCCCGAACACCGCGAGCAGCACCGCATAAATGACGATGTTGTGCGCGAAGAACAGCAATTGCCGCCACACCAGCCGATAGATGTGCACGCTCAACGCCGACGGAAGTTGTTTGATCAGGCCCTCATTGGCGATGAAGACCTCGGAGCCCTCGATGATGCTCGCATTGATCACATTCCAGATGATCAGGCCGATCGTCACATAGGGCAGATAGTCGCCCAGCGGACTGTTGAACAGGGTCGCGTAGAGCAGACCCATGGCCGACGCCTGTACGGCGGTGGCGATTGTGATCCAGAACGGTCCGAGCACCGATCGCCGATACCGCTGCTTGATGTCCTGCCAGCCCAGCGACAGCCAGAGCTCGCGCTGTGCGAAACCGTCGCGTAGGTCCTTGAACGCGCGGTGGAAGGTCTGCGAATCCGACACCAGCGGCTCGGGATTCGTCGGCTCGGCCGCGGCGGGCTCGGCCGCCGCCTTCTCTTTCACCGAATTCTCGTCTGTACGCACGGGGCTCTCATCCGAATGCACTTGGCTCTGATCGGGACGCTGCGCATCCTTCCCGGGAATCGAGTCGGAGCGAGCGGCAGCGGCGGGCACGGTGCTCGACACTACCTTGGCAAATCTCCACCGACCCGTGCGGCACACGCGGGTCGGTGGACACCATTGCTTCGATTGTGGCGCGCGGCCGTCGGCATCGTTTCTACCGCGTTGCCGCCCGGTCGCACAGATCCCGAATCTCGGGTCACAAATATTGTCCCGAACCGCCGGAAACCGGGCCGGACTGGCCACCGCGCGGGTCGTGTGCGTGAATTCCGGGCGGCAGCGCGCCCTGGCGCATCTGCTCCAGCTGGGCCCGTGCGGCCATCTGCTGAGCGAACAACGCGGTCTGGATGCCGTGGAACAGACCCTCCAGCCAGCCGACCAGCTGCGCCTGGGCGATGCGGAGTTCGGCATCGGAGGGAATCGCGTCGTCGCTGAACGGTAGCGCGAGGCGCTCGAGCTCCTCGCGCAGATCGGGGGCCAGGCCCTGTTCCAGCTCGCGGATCGATGATTTGTGGATTTCGCGCAGCCGGGTGCGGCTGGCGTCATCGAGCGGAGCCGCGCGCACCTCTTCGAGCAGCTGTTTGATCATCGTTCCGATGCGCATCACCTTCGCGGGTTGTTCGACCATATCCGCGAGGGATTCGCCGGAGTCGTCGCGCTCGTCCGGGTTGTCCTTATCCTTCTGACTCTTATCGCTGTCGGTCACCACCTGTGCGGTGAGGGGAGTGTCCGACACCGCATCCGCGGGGATGATCAACGGCCGGCCCTCGGGTCCGATCACGACGATGGAGTCCGGAGTCTCATCCGATTGCGTCATGGTCCCTATCATGTCGTGTCACCGCGGAACGCGCTAAGCCCGGTGGTCGGGGAGGGTTACGCAGGCTCGGCCGCTGCCCTTAGAGTGGCCAGCATGACTTACGACGTCGCGCGGGTTCGGGGCCTGATACCGTCCCTGGGCGACGGTTGGATTCATCTGGATCCGCAGTCCGGAATGCTGGTCCCGGATTCGGTATCCCGTGCCGTCTCAACGGGTTTCCGTACTTCCGCGTTCTCGCACATCGGCAGGCACGGCGCCGCGATGCGCAGCGCGGCCATCGTCGACGCGGCGCGCGAGGCGGTCGCGGATCTGGTCGGCGGCGATCCCGCGGGCGTGGTACTCGGACCAGACCGCGCGGTTTTATTGGCCTGGCTCGCCGAATCGCTCAGCTCCCGGCTCGGGCTCGGCACCGGCATCGTGCTGTCCCGGCTCGACGACGAGGCCAATGTCGCGCCCTGGCTGCGCATCGCCAATCGCTATGGCGCGCACGTGCGTTGGGCCGAGGTGGAGATCGAAACATGTGAAATGCCGTCATGGCAATTCGAGGAGCTGATCGGACCGACGGCGCGCCTGGTCGCGCTCACGGCGGCCTCCCCGATCGTCGGCTCGGCGCCCGCGGTCCGGGTGGCCGCCGACCGCGTGCACGAGGTCGGCGGCCTGCTCGTCGCCGACTGCTTCGGCGCCGCGCCGTACGCGCTCATCGATATCGACGAACTCAATGCCGACGTGATCGCGGTCAGCGCGCCGGCGTGGGGCGGCCCGCAGATCGGCGCGCTGGTGTTCCGGGATCCGGCCTTCCTGGACCGGATTCCGTCGATGTCGTTGAACCCCTATGCGAAAGGTGCGGAACGGCTCGAGGTCGGCGGCCACCAGTACGCGCTGCTCGCGGGGCTCACCACCTCCATCGACTACCTCGCCGGGCTCGACGAACGAGCCCGCGGCAGCCGCCGTGAACGGCTCGAAATCTCCATCACCTCACTGCAGGACTACCACGACCAGCTCTTCGAGCATCTGATGGAAGTGCTGGACAAGATCCCGAACCTCACCGTCATCGGGCGGGCCTCCACCCGCATTCCGACCGTCAGCTTCACCATGGCGGGCATGCAGGCGGAGAAGGTCGCGGCCAAACTCGCCGACAATCGGATCGGCACCGTCAGCGGGGTGCACGGCGGCAGCAGGCTGCTCGACGCACTCGGCGTGAACGACGAAGGCGGGGCGGTCACCATCGGACTCGCCCCCTACACAACGAGATTCGAGATCGACCAGCTCGGCCGCGCCCTCACCGCGCTGGAGTAGTCACTCGTCGCGGATCCGCAGCACCACCTTGCCGAAAGCGCCCGAGGCATCGAGCAGACGATGCGCCTCGGCCGCATCGGCAATCGGGATTTCGGCATCGATCACCGGGACGACGCTGCCGTCGGCGATCAGCGGCCAGACGCGTTTGCGTAGTTCGGCGATGATCTCGGCCTTGCTGCCGGTGCCGGTGGCCGGGCGGTTACGCACGTTGGTGGCGTGGATGCTGCCCCATTTGCGAAGCAGCGCACCGAGATTCAATTCGCCACTGGCCCCGCCCTGCATTCCGATCACCACCAGGTGGCCGTGCGGTGCCAGCGCGTCGACATTGCGGGCCAGATATGCCGCGCCCATCACGTCGAGAATCACGTCCGCACCAGGACCCTGCGCGCGCACCGCCTCGACGAAATCGTCCTCCCGATAGTTGATCAACACCTGGGCGCCCAATTCCGCACAGCGCCGCAGCTTTTCGGCCGAACCCGCGGTCACCGCGACCCGCGCGCCGAGACTTTTCGCGATCTGGATCGCATGGGTGCCGATACCGCTGCCGCCGCCGTGGATCAGCAACAGCTGTCCGGCGTGCAGGCCCGCGGTCATCACCAGGTTCGACCACACCGTCGCGGCCACCTCCGGAAGTCCGGCCGCCGCGGCGAGATCCAGTCCGTCGGGGACCGGCAGCAGTTGGGTCGCGGGCACGACAACCCGTTCGGCATAGCCGCCGCCGGACAGCAGCGCGCACACCCGGTCGCCGACTCGCCAGTCGCGCACCCCATCGCCGAGTTCGGCGACGACACCGGAACACTCGAGGCCCATGATCGGGCTCGCGCCCGGCGGGGGTGGGTAAAAGCCTTGGCGCTGAAGCAGATCCGCGCGGTTCACGCCGGCCGCCAGCACGTCGATCAGCACCTCGCCGTGTCCGGGCGCCGGATCCGGCGCCTCGGTCCACACCATTACCTCTGGTCCACCGAAACCGTTCAGCTCTATTGCGCGCACCACTCCAGCCTGCCGTATTCGCGACACCGCCGGGTTCGCGGCACGCCGTATCCGGTGCCACCATGATGTGGTGCGTATCGAGCGGACCGACCTCGCCGATGTCCTGGTGCTCACGCCCGAGCCGTTCCGCGACGAACGCGGCCTGTTCACCAGAACCTTCGACGCGGACCTCTTCGACGCGTACCTGGGCGCGCCGGGTACGGCGGCATCGTTCGTCCAGGATTCCCAATCCCGTTCGGTGCGCGGCGTCATCCGGGGCATGCACGGTCGCGCCGGCCGCGGGGAGGCGAAACTGGTCCGCTGCGCGCACGGTGCGGTGCACGACGTGCTCGTCGATATCCGGCCCGGTTCACCGACATTCGGTGAATGGCGGTCATTCCTGTTGGACGACAACGAATTTCGTCACCTATATGTGCCGCCGGGCTACCTGCACGGCTTTCAGGCGCTGACCGAGATCGCCGACGTCTGCTACCGGATCGACCGGCCGCACGATCCGGCCGAAGATCTCGGCGTCGCGTACCACGACCCCGACCTCGCGATCGAATGGCCGCTGCCGGTCACCGCGGTCTCCCAGCGCGACGCCCGCGCGGGCAGCTGGGCGAATCTCGTCCAGCTGCTGACAGCCGGTCGGTGAACCGCCAAGCCGATCGAGAGCGCCCGCGCGACAACATATTCGGCAATGCCTGCGCCAACGGGGGAAACACGCTAGCGTTCGGGTGGTGAGCAGCGTTTTCGTCGACTTCCAGAACGAAATCTACCTGGGCGGTCTCGGCGGGCTGATGCCCGAATTGCCAATGACGGCCGAGGGTTTGGCGCGGCGAGCCGAACAGGTGCTGGATCCGGCGGTCTACGCATACATCGCGGGCAGCGCCTCGGCCGAGCGCACCGCGGCCGCCAACCTCTCCGCCTTCGACCGGTACCGGATCCTGCCGCGAATGCTGCGCGGCACCACCGGCACCGGGGCGCGGGACCTCACGGTCGAAGTGCTCGGCACCAAATTGGCGGCGCCCGTGCTCACCGCGCCCATCGGCGTACTCGAACTGCTGCACAAGGACGGCGAAACCGCCGTCGCCGAAACCACCAAGGAACTCGGCATCGGCATGGTGCTCTCCACCGCGGCATCCACCGCCATCGAAGACGTCGGCGCCGTAGCCGGCGACTGGTGGTACCAGCTCTACTGGCCCAACGACGACGAACTGGCCCGCTCGCTGGTAACCCGTGCGGAACGGGCGGGCGCCAAGGCGATCGTCGTCACCGTCGACACCCCGAGCATGGGCTGGCGGCCGCGCGACCTCGAACTCGCGCACCTGCCCTTCCTGCGCGGCAAGGGCATCGCGAACTACCTGTCCGATCCGGTCTTCCGCGCGAAACTTGGCACCGCACCGGAAGACAGCGAGCAGGCCATGCAGTTGGCGGTGCTCACCTGGATCAACCTCTTCGGCAACCACACGCTGCAGCCAGCCGACATCGGCAGGCTGCGGGAATGGACCACACTGCCCATCGCGGTGAAAGGCATCCAACATCCCGACGATGCGCGCCTCGTCGTCGACGCGGGCGCCGACGGAGTGATCGTCAGCAACCACGGCGGCCGACAAGTGGACGGGGCCGTCGGCTCGCTCGACGCACTGCCCGCGGTGGTCGCCTCCGTCGGCGATCGCGCGGACATACTGTTCGACTCCGGCATCCGCACCGGATCCGACGCGCTGATCGCCTTGGCGCTCGGCGCGAAAGCAGTGCTCTACGGCAGGCCGTGGACCTACGGCCTCGGCATCGCCGGCCGCGACGGAGTGCGACACGCACTGCGCATCCTGCTCGCCGACCTCGACGCGACCCTCGGATTATCCGGCTACGGGAAAGTCAGCGAGCTGGACCGCTCACTGCTCGCCGCCGTCCGCTGACCACATCGTGCCTGCTCGGAGCATTAGAATGACCGGCGTGCATCCCGAACCGAACGGTCGCACGGACGCCGAACCCAACTGGCTGACACCCGCGCAACAACGCGCGTGGCGCGCCTATATGGATGGACATCAGCGCCTGATGACGGCGCTGAACCGGCAATTACAGCGCGACTCCGACCTCAGCGTCGCCGAATACCGGATCCTGGTCCTACTGTCCGAAGCGCCCGACCGTTCACTGCGAATGAGCGAACTGGCCGACGGCGTACTGTCCTCGCGCAGCAGACTCACCCACCAGATCCGCCGGCTCGAAGCACAACGAATGGTGCGCCGCAACACCTGCCTCGAAGACGGCCGCGGCGTACTCGCCGAACTCACCGACGAAGGTATGCGCCGACTCGCCGCCGCCGCACCCGGCCACGTCGACGCGGTCCGCCGCGACTTCATCGACCTGCTCACCCCCGCCCAACTAGAGGTCATCGGCGACGTTTTCGGCCGCATCGACGCAGAGATCGCCCGGCGCGGCGATTAACCGGTCCGCTACCATCGGGATCCTGGAGACGTGGCAGAGCGGCCGAATGCACTCGCCTTGAAAGCGAGCGTCGCGAGAGCGACCGGGGGTTCAAATCCCTCCGTCTCCGCCCGCTGCACTCGTCGGTGGCCCATGCCCATGGAGGGCATGGGCCTTTCTCGTTTCGCTCGTTTTTGTGGGGGCGAAGCCCCCACGCCCCGCCCGGCGGGCTTCGCCCCCGGACCCCCTTCCCTGTGTCGGTTGTTCGGATAGGTGAACTGGTTGCGGGGGGCGACCTTTCGGTTGTGGTTGCGTTTGGTCGGGTGGGTGGACCTTGGTCTTCGTTCTTTCTGGACCGTTTGGTGGTTCCGGGTCGTCTCGCGTGGGCGCGTTGTGGTCGGTGCTCGATTGGGCCACCGTATTGGCCTTCATCTATACGGATCGGCTGCTGCGGAGGGCGTTGCTTGGTTGCGCGGCTGTGGGGGAGAAGTGGGGTGTGGCAACGGGATTGGGGTGGTCTGGGTCACATTTGTCCGGATTGGCGTGGGGTTGGGGTGGTTTGGGGAGCGTTGAACTGGGAAGACGCGGCGTATCCAGGGGATTTGACGCGGTGTTCTTCTCCGCGTAACTTATTCCAGGTCAGAGCGACACGGACACCGACCCGGGGCCCAGAGCAGCAGAAACGCTGAGCGAACGGCCTAGGGAAACGAGGTAGGACGAGGAGCGCCTGGCGATCAGCTGGTCCCGATTTTTACCTAGCTTACGGCTGGGTGTATGGTTGGGTCTCGCTGAAGGACCTTGCTTCACCGATCAATCGAGTAAGTCTCGGGCGATGGTGTGTGCGTGTGTTCTTTGAGAACTCAATAGTGTGTCGATGAATGTCAGTGCCAAATATTTTGGTTCTGTTCCTCATACCCCCGTGTGAGGGATGGACATTTTTTGTCAGCTAATTTCCGGCTGGCGTTTATAGTTAGGTTTTCGGACTCTGGTTCGAGATACTTTTGATT